>NZ_JBFROW010000070.1:0-218 GCF_041471665.1 Vibrio sp. 10N.261.51.F11
TCTCTATAATGCCGCCTCACTGACACGGCAGACGCCACAAGGCTTCAGCGAGAAATGTTAGTAAGGCAACTAGCTTTAAGCGATGATTCGCTTCTACTTTTAGAAAGTAGGAATTAATTCCAAATAAGTGTTTGACACTGAGAATTAAATCGCTAGAATGGCCGCCTCTTCCGAAGTGATGTAAGTCACAACGAAGAGAAGCTCTTTAACAATTTAAA
>NZ_JBFROW010000071.1:0-87271 GCF_041471665.1 Vibrio sp. 10N.261.51.F11
GAGGCGGCATTATAGAGATGCCGCTCATATTGGCAAGCAATAAATGCGTTTTTTATTAAAAAAAGAGGTTAAGCGAAGACATTTCAACCAAGGGCTTATTTATACCACTTTCACCCCAAGTTTCGAACAAATTACCCACAACGACCTGTGGATAACTACTCTCCACTATCAAAAAAGTAAGATAAACGAGCCCTAGGGTTTAGATACTCTCGAACTTGTTCAGGTAATTTGCTTGGATGAACGGCATTAACGATTTTGATCTCTTTAATAAAGAGGTCAATGATCGGAGCTTGGGTTCTTGGCACGCTAGGATCATAGATAAGTACATTTGGATAAAGCATATGTTTAGCGTTAACGGATATCACAATCCCAATCGAGTCATTTGAAAGCTGTACTACAGTTCCTGGTGGATAGACTCCCATGAACTTAACTAACAGCCCCAAGTTATCTTGGCTATATAGATGCTTGCAGCTCTTATATAGGTGGGACAGTGCCAAATACGGGATCATTTGTTGAGATTGCGTTTTACCATGGCAAAGGTTATCAAATGCATTAGCCACGGCGACTATCTTGGCAAATTCATCAATCTCATGTTCTTTTAAGCCCTCGGGGTAGCCAGAACCATCATTCATCTCATGATGTTGAGCGATCACCTTTTTAGCACTTTCAGGAAAGTCATCAATTGCCGATACAATATCCGCACCGTATTTAGTATGAAGCTTCAGGTAGTTCTCTTCTGGCACCGTTAGTGCACTCTGCTTTCTTAGTATCGCGACTGGTATTTTGATCTTGCCTACATCGTGAAACAACGCTGCGAATGAGAGGTCTTTCAATTGCTGTGTGTTATAGCCTTTGGCCTTTCCTATCATCAGTGCAACAACCGAAACATTTAGAGTATGAAAGTAAATATCTTCGAAATCTGCTTTAGCATTCATAAGGTGCAAGGTGACGTTATCATCGCTCACTAGAGTTTCAACGATATCATCAACAAGAGCCTTAACCTCCCCTACCGCATCTAAAGGTCTGTTACGGATCTTGGTCATCACAGATCGCATTCGAGCAAGCGAACGTTCAAACTCTCTCTCACAATGACTCACCCTGCGGCGGTAAGAGCTAAGGGTTTCGATACGCTCATGCTTATCTTTCCACATTCTTTCCGTTTCAAGGCTTACCTGTGAATCAATATCGACTTCTTGTTCACCTACGTGATTAACAGGTAAAGGTGAGGTATCACTTTGACTCAGGTTTATATAGACGTGCTTAATCCCAAGATGTCGAATTACTTTTACTTGAGCGTCATCTTTGATTTTAAAGCTGTTGAATAAAAATGGGTGTTCATTCCATTTTACGGGGAGTCGTATATGCAGACCGGGCTGAATGCGATCTACGGTAATCTTTATGCTGCCCATTTTTATATATAATATTGATGATTAATCTCTATTTATAATTCTAATAAAACCAAGCAGCAATTTCACTATCCAATTTCACAGGCTCAACTTAAAGAGTCGCAGTGCACCATCCAGCGTATACCGAATTTATCTTCTACTTTGCCAAATCGAGCCCCCCAAAAAGTATCTGCGAGTGGAGTCATTATCCGCCCTCCCTTCTTGAGCTTTTCAAAGATTTGTTCTTGAGTAGCGGTATCTTCAGTCACAAGAGAGAGAGCGAGATTGTTGCCTTCAAGTTCTTTTGCCTTAACACCATCAGACATCATCAGCTTCATACCAAACGCTTCGAACTCAGCATGCATAACCCAATCAGGTTGAGCGCCCTCGATTACCTGTGGTGCATCACTAAAAAGCTGCTTAGATAAAACCACACCACCAAAGCACTTGTGATAAAAATCCAACGCTTCATTACAACGACCATCAAAAAACAAGTAAGGGGTTACTGTCAGCATATCTATCTCCTCTGTTAGTCCTTTAAACATAGACAATAGAAAAGAGAATGACAGGTAACATCATGATTTAAGATAATTAATTCATTATCAGATCGAATAGCGAAGGGAAATTATGAGATTTAGGAGTGAAACATCAAGATCTGTCTGATTGAAGAGCAACTGCAACGACACGCCGGATTTCAAATTCACATACGTCCAAAACATAGAAAGGTCGCTATAAAAGCGACCTTTCTATGTTTGGTACCGATAGGCGGACTGATTGGACAGGCATTCTTGCCGCCACCGTGAAGGCAATGCTTCCTATACCCCAGATACAACAAAGCCCCGATTTTCATCTAGGCTTTGTCATTTAAATATGGTGCCGGTAGGTGGCTTGACTGGGCTTGCATCCAAGCCGACACGCTGGATTTAAAATTCACAAACGCCCAAAACGACGAAAGGTCGCTATAAAAGCGACCTTTCTATGTTTGGTACCGGTAGGCGGACTGATTGGACAGGCATTCCTGCCGCCACCGCGAAGGCAACGCTTCCTATATCCCAGATACAACAAAGCCCCGACTTTCGTCGAGGCTTTGTCATTTAAATATGGTACCGGTAGGCGGACTTGAACCGCCACGCCCGAAGGCAACGGATTTTGAATCCGTCGTGTATACCAATTTCACCATACCGGCATTATCTTGGGGCATTGCCCTTTCGATGTTTGGCATTATACGTATGCGAACTGATGTGGCAAGTATAAAAACTTGAATTCATGTGTGTTTGCCGATAATTTCGCCACTAAGTCATAAGCTGTGCGTCATGTCTCTTTTCAGGCTAAGCCTTAAACTATATTCTGACGCCTCAATTTTTAAAGAAGTAATAACACATGACATCAACAAACACTCTGCCACCAGCAGGAGTCATGCGCCGATTTGGTGCCTTGTTCTACGACGCTCTGATCGTAATCGCTATTGAAATGTTGGCGGCTGGCGTCATTGTCGCTCTACTGCACGCGCTCATGGCTCTCGGCATTTTTAACCACAGCGGTTATGCCGATGTTAGTGACTTCTTAACCAACCATCCGATTTGGAGCCCTGCATATACCTTTTACTTAGTCGCCGTTTGGGTATATTTCTTCGTGTTCTTCTGGACTAGAGCTGGTCAAACTCTCGGCATGAGAGCTTGGAAGCTGCGCGTTCAAAACAAAGATGGCTCAGCGATCACAGTAACTCAGGCGCTGATTCGTTTAGGTACTTCAGGTTTTGGACTGGCAAACCTATGTGTTCCATTCGATCCTGAAAAACGTGGCTTTCACGATATCTGGGCAAAGACCGAAGTCGTTGTGTTACCACAAGCACGATAATGTGATTTAAGTTAGCTCCAATCAAGATCAAAAAAGGAAGGCGTTATGCCTTCCTTTTTACTATTTACAGTTTCCGCCTCAAGAGCATGATGGCAATTCCAAGGAACACCACGCTCGGGGCTATTGCGCCAAAGGCGGGTGGTATTTGATAAACCAAACTCACTGGGCCAAAGAACTCACTGGATATATAGAAGGTAAAGCCAGCAATAACACCTGACAAAATCCTCGCACCCATGGTCACACTACGCAAAGGACCAAAGATAAACGACAGTGCCATCAACATCATAACCGCGATCGAAATTGGCTGGGTTATCTTTCTCCACAGCGCCAATTCATAGCGTGATGCATCTTGCTCTGACGCCTTCAGATAAGAAACATAATCATACAACCCACTTAACGATAGCTCTTCTGGTTTAACCGTTACTATCGCCAACTTATCTGGAGCTAATGACGTTTCCCAAGAGTAAGTCGGTAAACTTTCTTTAGTAATTTGAAGTTCGTTTTCAAAAGACGTGATCTCTACATCCTTCATCGTCCACACGTTGTCTCCAACGTAATCAACTTCGTCAGAATAAATAGCGGTTTTAAGTGCCTTGTTTTCATCAAAGCGCCACATGTTCATTCCATATAGCTTCTGGTCATCGATTTTGACAATGAAGATGAAGTCATTGGCATCACGAGCCCAGACACCACTTTGCGTCGAAATAATATTACCACCAGCAATCGAGATAGTTCTTAAATCACGAGCCATTTTCTGCGCTTGCGGTGCTCCCCATTGACCAAGCAATGTCACCACGATCATCAGTGGAATAGCTGTTTTAAGTACTGATAGGCCGATATCTAACTTAGAGAAACCAGCTGCCTGCATAACGACAAGCTCAGAACTTGCAGCAAGCATACCAAGCCCTATCAATGCGCCAAGCAATGCAGCCATTGGAAAGAACATTTCGATATCACGAGGGATACTCAATAAAACGAAATACAGCGCTTGTAATAGATCGTATGTACCACGGCCAACTTTTCTTAGCTGTTCTACATATTTGATGATCCCAGAGAGACCAACAAACGTCACCAATACCAGTGACGTCGTTGCGATGATGGTTCTGCCTATATATAAATCGAGAATCTTAAACACGGCTTAAGCCAACCTCTTATTCTTGAATTTTTCTTTCAAACGCCTTACTGGCACGCTATCCATAAAGTTGGCACCAATCGCGACAAATAACAATAACGCATTGATTGGCCACATGCCGATTACCGCAGGAATGCTCCCCTCTTCGATTGAAGACTTGGTTGCACTGATTGCTAAGAAATAGGTGAGATAAATCAGTATTGCTGGGCCGATTTTCGCAAAACGACCTTGTCGAGGGTTTACCGCAGACAGTGGCACGACAAGCATGGTCAACAATGGAATACAAAGTACCAAAGAAATACGCCACTGCAACTCTGCTTTCGCACTATTATTTGAGTTACCAATCAGTTCAAGCGTAGGGATCGCTTCCCAGTCTCGACCTTTCTTCTCAACTTCACGCTGACCAATCAGGCCTTCGTATTCTTCAAAGTGCGTCACCCTGTAGTCGAGGCGAGTCGGAATGCCTTCATGACGAGTACCATCGTACATTACGATCACTTGGCGACCATCACTGAGCTCTTTTACATCACCTGACTTCGAGAACATCACACTTGGCAGTACAGAATCACGCGGACGCATTTGAGCTACGAACACGTTTTCTAACTTATTACCGTTGATATCATCAATAAACACGACAGAAGAGCCATCCGGCGTACCTTCAAACTTACCTTTTGGCAGTAAATCCACACTGTTCTCTGCAGCCACTTCTTCATACATTTGCTCAACTTTATCTTGCGACCAAGGAGACAGCCAAAATGAGTTAAAAGCAGCAACAGATGCTGTGATTAAGGCCAAGTAAAGTGCAGATTGAATAAGGAATTTATTACCAATACCAGTCGCGTTCATTACGACTATTTCACTTTCAGCGTAAAGGCGACCAAAAGTAAGCAAAATACCAATATAGATACTGAGTGGAAGCATCAATAGGCCCATCGCTGGCATATTTAAGCCAACAATCGACAATATAAGACTCGCAGGGATATCACCATCAGAGGCATCCGCTAAAACACTGATGAATTTTTGGCTGAGAAACACGAGAAAGAGAACAAAAAAGATCGCAAATTGGCTCTTGATTGTCTCGCGGATCAAATATCTAACAATAATCACGCTCAAATTACCTATACAAAACT
Source organism: Vibrio sp. 10N.261.51.F11 (assembly GCF_041471665.1). NCBI lineage: Bacteria > Pseudomonadati > Pseudomonadota > Gammaproteobacteria > Vibrionales > Vibrionaceae > Vibrio > Vibrio sp. 10N.261.51.F11. The sequence continues at coordinate 5,505 of NZ_JBFROW010000071.1, forward strand.
TGTTTTTTTGATTGAATCACTATAATTTCCCGTTGAACCTTTTATTTTTTTAAATTTTTAGCTAAGTGTTAGCGTTCTTCTTTAAGGTTAGTTCCATTATAGGATCCAACAAGTAAGAACCCATTATCTAACATTTAGTTCGATTTGTCTTCAGGATGTAGGAGTACGCATGGAGTTCAGTGTAAAAAGTGGCAGCCCAGAGAAACAGCGCAGCGCATGTATCGTTGTCGGTGTATTCGAACCGCGCCGCCTTTCTCCAGTAGCCGAGCAATTAGATAAGATTAGCGATGGCTACATTAGTTCACTGCTTCGTCGCGGTGATCTAGAGGGTAAACCTGGCCAGATGCTACTACTGCATCAAGTACCTGGTGTACTTTCAGAACGTGTTCTACTGGTAGGCTGTGGTAAAGAACGTGAGCTAGGCGAGCGTCAATACAAAGAAATTATCCAAAAAACCATCAGTACACTAAACGAAACAGGTTCTATGGAAGCTGTATGTTTCCTTACAGAACTTCACGTTAAAGGTCGCGACACTTATTGGAAAGTTCGCCAAGCGGTAGAAGCGACTAAAGATGGTCTTTACACATTTGACCAATTCAAGAGCAACAAGCCAGAGACTCGTCGCCCACTACGTAAATTGGTATTCAATGTACCAACACGTCGCGAATTGAGCCTGGGTGAGAAAGCAATCTCTCACGGCCTTGCTATTGCTTCAGGTGTGAAAGCATCGAAAGATCTAGGCAACATGCCACCAAACATCGCAAACCCTGCTTACCTTGCTTCTCAAGCTCGTCGTTTAGCCGACGATTACGAGACAGTGAAGACTAAGATCATTGGCGAAGAAGAGATGGAAAAACTGGGTATGACATCATACCTAGCAGTTGGCCGTGGCTCTAAAAATGAATCGATGATGTCTATCATGGAATACAAAGGCGCTCCGGATCCAGATGCGAAGCCGATTGTATTAGTAGGTAAAGGTCTGACTTTCGATTCAGGCGGTATCTCGCTTAAGCCTGGTGAAGGCATGGATGAGATGAAGTACGACATGTGTGGTGCGGCGTCTGTATTCGGTACAATGAAAGCACTGGCTAAGCTGAACCTGCCTATTAACGTGGTTGGTATCCTAGCCGGTTGTGAAAACATGCCGGGCAGCAATGCTTACCGTCCAGGTGATATCCTAACGACAATGTCAGGCCAAACGGTTGAAGTACTCAACACTGATGCTGAAGGTCGCTTGGTTCTATGTGATGCTCTAACTTACGTTGAGCGTTTTGAACCTGACTGTGTTGTCGATGTTGCTACGCTAACTGGCGCATGTGTTATCGCTCTAGGTCACCACATCAGTGGCGTTCTATCGAACCACAACCCACTTTCTCACGAACTTGTTAATGCTTCAGAGCAAGCAAGTGACCGTGCATGGCGTCTACCAATGGCAGACGAGTACCATGAGCAGCTAAACAGCCCATTCGCTGATATGGCGAACATCGGTGGCCGTCCTGGCGGCACAATTACTGCTGGTTGCTTCCTGTCTAAATTCACTAAGAAGTACCACTGGGCACACATCGACAGTGCTGGTACTGCTTGGAAGTCAGGCGCAGCGAAAGGCTCGACAGGTCGTCCTGTCTCAATGCTAGTCCAATTCTTATTGAACCGCAGCGGCCAAGAGACTGAAGAGCAATCTTCAAAATAATAAAAAGGGCCTACGGGCCCTTTTTTAATAAGCGCTATTTGTTAGACCCTGTTAACCAAGTAACATTGATATCCACGATTTTCAGTTCGAGTATTAAGTATGCAGACTGCTACATTTTACATTGTGCCTTCAGACAGCCCGCAAGCCAGCGAAGATGGTTTTGCTCACTATGTGCTGTTTCTTGCTCAGCACTTTGCGAAACAAGGCGCTAAACTTTACCTCAACTGTAATGACAAAGAGCATGCCGAGCGTATTGCTGAAGTTTTCTGGCAAGTCGAGCCCAGTGAGTTTATTGCGCACAACTTGGTTGGCGAAGGCCCGAAGTATTCAACCAACATCGAAATTGGCTATCAAGGCGTAAAACATAATTGGAATCGTCAGCTCGTAATTAATCTGGCCGATAATCATACAACCTTTGCGAACGCCTTTGCTCAGGTGATAGACTTCGTCCCTTGCGAAGAAAAAGCTAAGCAACTCGCTCGAGAAAGGTATAAAATTTACCGTCAGGCTGGATATCAGCTACAAACTATCGAGATTCAACATCCATAGTCAAACCTCATAGTTAAAGCTATCTTTGGATTTAGATTCAAGAAGCTTCACTTATGAAGTTTGACCACGATTAACCATTCACAGTATCCGTTTAAGAGCACTATGGAAAAGACATACAACCCAACATCAATCGAACAAGCTCTGTATAAGACTTGGGAAGAGAAAGGCTACTTTAAGCCACACGGTGACACATCAAAAGAAGCTTACAGCATCATGATCCCGCCACCGAACGTCACTGGCAGCCTACACATGGGTCACGCGTTCCAAGATACGATCATGGATACGCTTATCCGTGCTCAACGTATGAAAGGCAAAAACACGCTTTGGCAAGTGGGTACTGACCACGCTGGTATCGCAACTCAAATGGTTGTTGAGCGTAAGATTGCTGCCGAAGAAGGCAAAACAAAACACGACTACGGCCGTGAAGCTTTCATCGACAAGATCTGGGAATGGAAAGGCGAATCAGGTGGCACGATCACTCAACAACTTCGTCGTCTTGGTGCATCTGTAGATTGGGATCGTGAACGATTCACCATGGATGACGGCCTATCGGCTGCGACTCAAGAAGTGTTTGTTCGTCTATACGAAGAAGACCTAATCTACCGTGGTAAACGTCTAGTAAACTGGGATCCTAAACTGCACACTGCAATCTCGGATCTTGAAGTTGAAAACAAAGACAAAAAAGGTTTCATGTGGCACTTCCGCTACCCGCTAGCGAACGGTGTTAAAACGGCTGATGGTAAAGACTACATCGTTGTTGCGACTACACGTCCAGAAACCATGCTTGGCGATACTGGTGTTGCTGTTAACCCAGAAGATCCTCGTTACAAAGATCTTATCGGCAAAGAAATCCTACTTCCTGTTGTAAACCGTCTTATCCCTATCGTAGGCGATGAGCACGCAGACATGGAAAAAGGCACGGGTTGTGTGAAGATCACTCCAGCTCATGACTTTAACGATTACGAAGTGGGTAAGCGCAACAACCTACCGATGATCAACATCCTAACGTTCAACGCTGATATCCGTGATGCTGCGGAAGTCTTCACAACGAACGGCGAAGAATGCGATGTTTACTCAACAGATATCCCTGCTAAGTACCAAGGCATGGAGCGTTTTGCTGCACGTAAAGCTATCGTTGCTGAATTCGATGAGCTTGGTCTTCTTGAAGAGATCAAAGATCACGACCTAACTGTCCCTTACGGCGACCGTGGTGGCGTGGTTATCGAACCAATGCTGACTGACCAATGGTACGTGCGCACAGCTCCTCTTGCAGAGCCAGCAGTTAAAGCCGTTGAAGATGGTCAAATCCAATTCGTACCTAAGCAGTACGAAAACATGTACTTCGCGTGGATGCGTGACGTGCAAGACTGGTGTATCTCTCGTCAACTTTGGTGGGGACATCGTATCCCAGCATGGTACGACAACGATGGTAAAGTTTACGTAGGTCGCACTGAAGAAGAAGTTCGTGAAAAGAACAACCTAGCGCCTGTTGTTGTGCTTAAGCAAGACGACGACGTACTGGATACTTGGTTCTCTTCTGCACTTTGGACGTTCGGCACACAAGGCTGGCCTGAAGATACTGAAGCACTGAAAACATTCCACCCATCTGAAGTACTAGTATCTGGTTTTGATATTATCTTCTTCTGGGTTGCTCGTATGATCATGATGACCATGCACTTCGTGAAAGACGAAGATGGCAAGGCTCAAGTACCTTTCAAAACTGTTTACATGACGGGTCTTATCCGTGATGAAAACGGCGACAAGATGTCTAAGTCGAAAGGTAACGTACTTGACCCAATCGACATGATTGATGGCATCGGCCTTGAAGAGCTAGTAGAAAAGCGTTGTGGCAACATGATGCAACCTAAACTGGCTGCTAAGATCGAAAAAGCGACACGTAAGACTTTCGAAAACGGTATCGAACCATACGGTACTGATGCGCTACGTTTCACTCTTGCTGCTATGGCTTCAACTGGCCGTGACATCAACTGGGATATGAAGCGTCTTGAAGGTTACCGTAACTTCTGTAACAAGCTATGGAACGCAAGCCGTTACGTACTAATGAACACAGAAGAGCACGACTGTGGCATGTCACTGTCTGTAGAAGACCGTGCAAACATGGAATTCTCTCTAGCAGATAAGTGGATTGAATCTCAGTTTGAAGTTGCAGCGAAAGAGTTTAATACTCACCTAGACAACTACCGTCTAGACATGGCAGCAAACACGCTTTACGAATTCATCTGGAACCAATTCTGTGACTGGTACTTAGAGCTAACTAAACCTGTTCTTTGGAAAGGTACTGAAGCTCAACAACAAGCGACTCGTTACACGCTTATCACGGTTCTTGAGAAGACTCTGCGTCTTGCTCACCCTGTTCTTCCTTACATCACTGAATCTATCTGGCAGAGCGTTAAGCCGCTAGTAGATGGCGTTGAAGGCGAGACAATCATGACTCAAGCGCTTCCTCAGTTTAATGAAGCTAACTTCAATGCTGAGATCGTTGACGACATCGAATGGGTTAAGACTTTCATCACTGCTATCCGTAACCTACGTGCGGAATACGACATTGCACCAAGCCAAGGCTTAGAAGTAATGATCAAGGTTGCTGATGAGAAAGATGCCGCTCGTATCGAAGCGAACAAGATCGTTCTTACTTCTCTAGCTAAGCTAGACGATATTAAAGTTCTAGCTGATGGTGAAGAGACTCCTGCTTGTGCAACTAAACTGGTTGGCAAATCTGAGTTGATGATCCCAATGGCGGGTCTTATCGACAAAGATGCAGAGCTTGCTCGTCTAGATAAAGAAGTCGCTAAGACTCACGGCGAGATTAAACGTATCGAAGGTAAGCTAGGTAACGAAGGTTTCGTTGCTAAAGCACCAGAAGCAGTTATCGCGAAAGAGCGTGAAAAGCTTGAAGGCTACAAGGAAACTCTTGTTAAGCTTGAAGAGCAAAAAGCGACAATCGCTGCGCTTTAAAACCGAGTGAACGAGAAGGCTTCAAACTTCTCGGTCTAAATAGAAAGGTTGGTCTTGGTGACCAGCCTTTTTTTATGTCCCTGATTCCAATATTCCAATGCTTCTCACTCTAGCCGCACTGATTGATAGGTTTCATCTATCAAATTAATCTCTACTTCCCATTATACTTAATGATAATAATTCTCAATAATAGACCTATCAAAACAACACAACGACTGAGTAATTATCATGAAAAAGACACTAACCTTTGCTGCATTACATTTTACTATCGCATTTAGTGTCGCTTATGTACTAACAGGCGACATCTTAATTGGTAGCTTAATCGCTATGATTGAGCCCTCTGTGAATACTGTTGCCTTCTATTTTCATGAAAAGGCGTGGGCTCAAGTTCCAGCTCTTAAAGCTCGCCAGTGGATGACCAAATTAAAAACAGCAAGCTTTGCTACCATCCACTTTAGTGTTGCCTTTACCGTTGTCTACTTGTTGACTGGAGATGCTTTCATAGGCGGCGTGATGGCTTTGCTAGAGCCAACTTTAAATACCGTTGCTTACTACTTCCACGAGAAAGTCTGGTTACGTAAATCAGGCGACCAAATGGCACAACAACAATTCTGTTTGCACCAACATGCTTAGTCACCATATATTGGGTCACATATTTAGTGACCCTTTCATAGGCAGATCATGGAACAAATTGCTGAGTTCACCCTTAGACCCATTACACCGCAAGACAACCCAAGCATCGCACAAATCATTCGCCAAGTTTCGGCTGAGCATGGGCTCACAGAAGATAAAGGCTATGGCGTGGCCGATCCAACACTCGACGATATGTACTCTGTCTATAGCCAAGCGAATGCAATGTACTGGGTTATCGAACACAACGGAAAGATCGTCGGAGGCGGTGGCTTTGCCCCTCTAGCAGGTAAACCCAATGTGTGTGAGCTACAAAAGATGTACTTCTTACCGCAAACTCGAGAGCATGGCCTAGCCAAGCGAATTGTCGCTTTGAGCTTAAAGCAAGCCAAGCAATTTGGGTATCAACACATGTATTTAGAAACGACGGAGTGCTTGGGTGCTGCGGTCAAACTCTATGAGAAGCTTGGGTTTGAGCATCTTGAGTCAGCTTGGGGAGAAACAGGCCACGACGCTTGTGAGGTTGTCATGGCCAAATCGTTATAAGCAGAATGCGCCGCTATAGCGAAAGAAGGTAGCACTAAAAGATTATGAATTAGCGTAAAAAGTTACTGACGCAAGAAGTTGGGTTCAAGGCAACAAAAGAACTCTCTTCTTGCCCATCAAGTACCACTTCTAATGGGTATAGATACTTGGGGTTAGGATTCTCAATATCAAAAATGATAGGAGCTTCGACCTGGAACACGACGCCAGTATGTTCAGCGCGTACATCAATCGGCATCACGAGAGTCATACCATTAAACTTGATGGATGCCGATACTAACCCCGCCTTTAGCGTTTGATAGATAACATCCACTTTAAACTCACAGCCACCACCGTGGTGCCAGATCTGCTCTGTGACAACTTGCTCTAGCTTGACGTTTCGAACGAACTGCAGGTATGGCGCTTGCCAAATCCCGATGCGTGAATCAGATTTAGCGATAGCCTGTGAAGATACAGAGTCATCCATGTCTTCTTCAAGCAATAGGCTCTCCTCTTCTTCAAGGAAAAGGATCTCGAAACGGTTTCGGCCGGACTGCATATAAGGACGGATATCTTTACGGTATTCAGCTTGGCTACCATCACAATCAAAAACAGCCACACCATTAAGTCGAACTTCAGCAAAATAATCGACTCCAGCCATCACTAACTCAACAAATGGACACGCTAACATAGCGTCATCCACTTCGATGTCGTGCATCAGGTGCCACTCTTGCTCTGCAATTTGACTTTCACTCAAGCTATCAGGGAGCTTTGAGCTTAACGGAGCCGGAAAGGTGATGTCATCTTGTGGGATAGAGAGATCCGTCAGTGGCGAAATTTGCCAAAGACCATCGAGAAGCAACCGCATATCATTCCTTGAGCTAGATCAATTTTGACCGCATTATAATGAATGAATGCATATAAAGACATTTATTTTTCTGAGGGTAAAAAAATGCCAGCTCGAGGCTGGCATTTTTTAAAATTGGGAAAGAATTACTCTTCGCCTTCATCATCTTCGTCTGGGTAGATAGCATCTTCACCTTCGTAGTAAGTGCCCCAACCGTCGTAGATAATGTCAAACTTCTCTGCAAGGTTTACAAGCTTCTCAACTTGCTCATCAATCGCTTCTGCATTCAGAGTACATTGCATCGTTGCATCACAACAAAGTAGCTTATTGCCATCTTCGTCTTCTGTCTCTTCAGCTTCAAGCACTTCAAAGCCCATTTTGAATGCTTCAACAACCGCTTTCTCAAGCACATCGAAATCTTCAGCAAATAGGTGATGCTCGATATCGTATAGAGCTTCAGGATCGCTACCATCTTCAATTAATGCTGTAATGATGTCGCGAGTCTCTTCCTTTTGAAATTCAATTAATTCCGCTACTGATAGATATTCATCTTCGTGAGACATGTGTCTGCTCCAGAGTGTTGACTATGAAAAGATCAAATTTGATTGCCACGAAATATGGCACGGATCGTCCAGAAAAGCCACCCAGATCAGGCCTAGAAAGGTAAGTTTATCGCGAGATCGCAGCGCCAATATCAATTCAAAAGTGAAATCAAAATCACAGAAACAAATTTTCAACATTTTATTAACTGCGCCGTATTTTAGCATTTCGTTTTTGTGGCCACTTTAGGGCTTATTGAATAAAACTTGCGTGATTAGTCACGTTAGGTGCATACGCTAAACCGCTTTTGGGGTGCATAAATCCTCAGCTTGTTATCAAAAAGTGCATAATAGTGAATAAAAAATCACGATTAATAAGCAAAATTCAATTCTAACAAGCCACGAATTGAGCATAGATCCTCAAAAACGTTGTTCCGTTCGATAGCCAGTTAGTTGGAATTTAATCTGTATAAACTTAAAAATCACAGGTTTTATGACCAATTATTACCCAAATACCTTGTATTAACTCAATCTACAAAACTTGCATATTACGGACAAGCTTGTCATAAATAGACGCTGGATTAATAGTAAGGATGCAAAATGAGTAAGCTGTACGTTGGCTCCGAAGTCGGTCAATTGAGACGAGTTCTCCTAAATAGACCTGAAAGAGCACTCACCCACCTCACCCCTTCAAACTGTCATGATCTTCTATTTGATGATGTACTTGCCGTTGAAGCCGCTGGTGAAGAACATGATGCCTTTGCAGAAACGCTGCGCAGCCAAGACGTAGAAGTACTACTGCTGCATGACCTGCTAGTAGAAACGCTTGCCGTATCTCAGGCTCGTGAGTGGTTGCTGAATACTCAAATCTCAGATTTCCGTTATGGGCCGACTTTCGCCCGTGACTTAAGAAACTACCTTGCTCAAATGGATAATGAGCATCTAGCAACGATCTTACTCGGTGGCTTGGCCTACTCTGAGCTTCCTATCAAATCATCATCGATGCTGCCTAAAATGCATCGACCACTCGATTTCGTTATCGAGCCACTGCCTAACCACCTATTTACGCGAGATACTTCTTGCTGGGTTTACGGTGGTGTATCGCTTAACCCAATGATGAAGCCTGCACGTCAACGTGAAACGAACCACCTGCGTGCTATCTACCGCTGGCACCCAGTGTTCGCAGGCCAAGATTTCATTAAGTACTTTGGTGACGAAGACCTTCACTACGACAACGCTAACATTGAAGGCGGTGACGTACTGGTTATCGGTAAAGGTGCGGTACTGGTTGGTATTTCAGAGCGTACGAAACCACAAGGTGTCGAAAACCTAGCGGCTAGCCTATTTAGATCAGGCCAAGCGAGCGAAGTGATTGCGATCGATCTACCAAAACACCGCTCTTGTATGCACCTTGATACGGTGATGACACACATGGATATCGACACGTTCTCTGTCTATCCAGAGATCGTTCGTAAAGACCTCGACACTTGGCGCTTAACGCCAAAAGAAAACGGCGAAATGCGTGTCGAGAAAGCTGAAAACTACCTGTCAGCGATTGAAGGCGCACTAGGCCTTGATCAACTGAAGATCATCACTACCGGCGGTGATAACTACGAAGCTGAGCGTGAACAGTGGAATGACGCTAACAACGTACTGACAGTGAAACCTGGTACCGTGATTGGTTATGAGCGTAATGTTTACACCAATGAGAAATACGACAAAGCGGGTATCGAAGTTCTAACGATTCCTGGCAACGAGCTAGGCCGTGGTCGTGGCGGCGCGCGCTGTATGAGTTGCCCTATCGAAAGAGACGGTATCTAAGTCAAAGAGCTCAGTCAAACAGACTCAATAGTCTTATCTAGGCCAGTATTCATTTACTGGCCTTTTTTATCAAATTAATAAAATAAATATTCACAAATATAGCATTTTTATGTTTAACTAAGTTCTTCATTGATTCTATATACGCAAGGAGCGAGAGATGGCCTTTAATCTTCGCAATCGTAACTTTCTAAAACTTCTCGACTTTACTCCTAAAGAGATTCAGTTTTTACTCGACCTGTCTGCTGACCTAAAAAAAGCTAAGTATGCAGGCACTGAGCAGAAGAAACTCAACGGCAAAAACATTGCTTTGATCTTCGAGAAAGCATCAACTCGAACACGATGTGCGTTTGAAGTGGCCGCCTTTGATCAAGGTGCTCAAGTCTCTTACCTTGGCCCTTCTGGTTCTCAGATTGGTCAAAAAGAATCAATGAAAGATACGGCGCGTGTATTGGGACGCATGTACGATGGCATCGAGTATCGTGGCTTTGGTCAGAGTATCGTTGAAGACTTAGGCGCTTATGCGGGCGTGCCGGTTTGGAATGGCTTAACCGATGAGTTCCACCCTACTCAGATCTTGGCTGATTTCCTCACTATGCTTGAGCATGGCCGCGGGAAGCATCTACACCAAATCAGCTTTGCTTATCTAGGCGATGCACGCAATAACATGGGTAACTCTCTGTTAGTCGGAGCCGCGAAGATGGGCATGGATATTCGCCTTGTCGCGCCAAAAGCCTTTTGGCCAGAAGAGCAGCTTGTTGAAGAGTGCCAAACCATTGCGCAAAACACTGGCGCAAAAATCACGTTAACTGAAGACGTTGCTGAAGGCGTGAAAGGTTGTGATTACCTATACACCGATGTTTGGGTTTCGATGGGCGAAGCCCCTGAAGCTTGGGACGAACGTGTGGCGGTAATGAAACCATACCAAGTGAATATGGATGTCATTAAGCTAACTGGTAACCCTCAAGTGAAGTTCATGCACTGCCTACCCGCTTTCCACAACAATGAAACTGTGATTGGTCAGCAAGTCTCTGACAAGTATGGAATGAACGGCTTGGAAGTGACTGACGAAGTGTTTGAATCTGACTACTCGATTGTATTTGATGAAGCTGAAAATCGCATGCACACCATCAAGGCGGTGATGGTCGCGACGCTTGGTCAATAGACAATAATGAAAGTAAACAAAAGCTTGATGTAATCGCTTGCGCTCACAAATTGAAAGCGTATAATTCTCGGCAATTTGTCTGAGAGTAGTGAAAATGACGCCAAGCAATGTTGTGATAAAACATAATGATATTGTGAAAACACATAGTAATATTGTGAAAACACCAAATATTGCTCGTAAGCTAAGATGCTTACCAGGCCGTCTATTCTGCTTTTCAGCACTTTTTTAAAGCCTCCCATTATGGGGGGCTTTTTTATGGCCAATACATTATTGTGGGGAAGAAGATCATGGCGAATTCGCTCTATCAAAAGCACATCATCTCAATTCCAGAGCTTTCTCGTGAAGAGCTAGAATTAATTGTTCAAACGGCAGGTCAGCTAAAGGCTGAGCCAAACCCAGAACTCATCAAGAACAAAGTTGTTGCCAGCTGCTTCTTCGAACCTTCTACGCGAACTCGTCTCTCTTTTGAAACTGCGATTCAACGCATCGGTGGTGATGTGATTGGTTTCGACAGTGGTGGTAACACTTCTTTGGCAAAGAAAGGCGAAACGCTAGCGGACTCGGTACAGGTTATCTCTTCATACGTTGACGCTTACGTGATGCGTCACCCTCAAGAAGGCGCAGCGCGTCTGGCTTCTGAGTTCTCAAACGGTGTTCCTGTTATTAACGCAGGTGACGGCGCAAACCAACACCCAACACAAACGTTATTAGACCTATTCTCTATAGCTGAGACACAAGGCCGCCTCGACAACCTAAACGTTGCATTCGTTGGTGACCTTAAGTACGGCCGTACGGTTCACTCGTTGACTCAAGCACTAGCAAAATTCGACAACATCTGTTTCTACTTCGTGGCTCCAGAAGCACTAGCGATGCCAGACTACATTTGCGAAGAGCTTGATGAAGCGGGCATCAAGTACCAACTATTGACGGACATGGAAGATGTGATTCCTGAACTAGATGTCTTGTACATGACTCGAGTTCAAAAAGAGCGCTTCGATGAGTCAGAATACGCGCACATAAAATCCGCATACATCCTGACCGCTTCGATGCTGGAAAATGCACGCGATAACCTGAAGGTTCTGCACCCTCTTCCTCGCGTTGATGAAATTACTGTCGATGTCGATAAAACACCTTACGCTTACTACTTCCAGCAAGCAGAGAATGGTGTTTACGCCCGTGAAGCATTGCTAGCCCTTGTTCTTAACGAAACGCTGTAGAGGAGAGATATAATGTCTAAAGAGACTCAATTAAAAGTTGAAGCAATCAGAAACGGTACTGTTATCGACCATATCCCAGCCAATATCGGGATCAAGGTTCTAAAACTGTTCGACATGCACAATTCTCATCAGCGCGTGACGATTGGCCTGAATCTACCGTCTTCTGCACTAGGCGGAAAAGACCTGCTCAAGATTGAGAATGTGTTTATCACAGAAGAACAGGCGAGCAAGCTGGCACTTTATGCGCCTCACGCAACAGTGAATCAAATCGAAGATTACGAAGTGGTTAAGAAACTACCACTAGAACTTCCTGAGCAAATCAACGATGTGTTCGAGTGTCCAAACACCAACTGTATTACTCACAATGAACCGGTTGAAAGTAGCTTTAAGATCTTTGAAAAGAAAGAAGATATTCGATTGAAGTGTAAGTATTGCGAAAAAGTCTTCTCTCGCGAGATCGTAACAGAAAGATAACGTCATACGGCAAAGCAGACCGAATGTAAAAACTATCAAATACCTCGCCTGTGCGGGGTATTTTGCGCTTTACCTATCCAAAGTTTGAAGGCACACTGAAAATTGATTTTTATCTAATAACTGATGGAATAAACCAATGACTAAAGTACTTCACACAGAATCTGCTCCAGCTGCAATCGGCCCATACGTACAAGGCGTTGACCTTGGCAACATGGTACTGACTTCTGGTCAAATCCCAGTAAACCCAGCAACTGGTGAAGTATCTGCTGATATCGCAGAGCAAGCTCGCCAATCTCTAGACAACGTTCAAGCGGTTGTTGAAGCTTCAGGCCTGACTGTAAAAGACATCGTAAAACTAACGGTATTCGTTAAAGACCTAAACGACTTCGGCACAGTAAACGAGGTTTACGGCAAATTCTTCGATGAGCACGGCGTTGCAAACTACCCTGCACGTTCATGTGTTGAAGTAGCTCGTCTACCAAAAGATGTAGGTATCGAGATCGAAGCTATTGCGGTTCGCAAATAGCTTTTAATCTCTAGATTAAACACCTTCGGATAAACGACTTAGCGTAATGCTGAGTGTTTATTAGATACAAAAAAGGTTGCCCCGTTGGCAACCTTTTTTATTGTTCATCGTTTCGCTTAGATAATTACTTTTTATTAAGCTCAACCACTTCTTTGTCTAACTCTTCAAGTTTCGCAGCCATCTGCTCACGAGCTAGGTAAGCCAGTTCACGAACATTAGACTTGTCGTAGCCTTCAGTGCTGATTGGTGGCAGCATTTCAACAATCACGTGACCATTGTTCCAACGGTTTAGCTTCACGCCACCGGTTGAGCTACACACGATAGGGATGATAGGCAAGCCAGCACCAATCGCAGCATGGAATGCACCTGTTTTGAATGGCAGCAGACCACGGCCACGAGAACGAGTGCCTTCAGGGAACATCCAAACTGAAACATCGCTCTCTTTTAGACTCGTCACGACCTGATCAATCGTACCTACCGCTTTGCTACGGTTAGCACGGTCAATTAGGATGTTACCCGTCAACCAGTAAAGCTGACCAAATAGAGGCATCCACACTAGGCTTTTCTTACCAACAGTTACCACTTTTGGCGTTACCGCTGATGAAATCGTGAATAGATCCCAGCTGTTTTGGTGGTTCGCCACATAAACATGTTGGCCGCGAGAGTAGGCATCTTCTGGGATGCGAAGCTCTAACTTCATGCCGAAGATCTTCGACATGCGACCGAAATAACGGCCAAAGGTAAATACGTGTTTCGGGTTGCGTGGACTTAATAGGCAGTAACCACAACCAAATACAAACATAAGAATCGCAAATATCGCCACTGCGAAAATACGTAATATTGCTATCATTTTGTTCCTCACCGACCGCCAAGTTGATTCATCTATTCGCGCAAAAATGAGCAATAGATTTACTCGCGGTAAATACAACTATAAAAAAGCCGAAACCAAGGTTCCGACTTTTATGTTTTCATCTTACTGATTCATGAATCCACTAACCTAGGTTAGTTCGACTCACTAAATCGTGTAATGTTTGCGCCTAAGGCTGACAATTTATCTTCAATCTTATCGTAGCCACGATCGATGTGATAAATACGGTCAACGATGGTTTCACCTTGAGCAATACAGCCAGCAATAACAAGGCTCGCAGATGCGCGAAGGTCCGTTGCCATTACTTGAGCGCCGCTCAGTTTTTCCGTTTCACCACAGATAGCCGTGTTACCTTCGATTTCCGCTTTTGCACCCATTCGCTGTAACTCAGGAATGTGCATAAAACGGTTTTCAAAGATAGTCTCAGTGATAACACCACTGCCCTTCGCCATCATGTTAAGCAGAGTAAACTGTGCTTGCATGTCGGTTGGGAAACCAGGGTGAGGTGCCGTTACGATTTTCACCGCTTTCAGTTCACGACCCGTCATATCAAGACTGATCCAGTCTTCGCCCGTTTCAACCTTCGCACCCGCTTCTTCAAGCTTCGCTAAGGCAGCTTCAAGAAGATGAGCGTTGGTGTTGCGACAAACCACTTTACCGCCAGAAACAGCAGCAGCAACCAGGAAAGTACCTGTTTCAATACGGTCAGCAACCACAGAGTGTTGGCCACCACCAAGACGTTCAACGCCTTCGATAGTAATCGTATCTGTACCTGCGCCAGAAATTTTAGCACCCAGTTTGTTTAGGAAGTCAGCCGTATCAACAATCTCAGGCTCACGCGCTGAGTTATCGAGTACTGTTGTTCCTTCCGCTAGCGTTGCTGCACACATGATAGTAATGGTGGCACCCACACTTACTTTATCCATCACGATGTGCGCGCCTTTCAGACGGCCATCAACACTTGCTTTCACATAACCATCTTCCAACTTAATGGTCGCACCTAGTTGCTCTAGGCCGTGGATATGCAGATCAACAGGTCGAGCACCAATTGCACAACCGCCTGGAAGTGACACTTGGCCTTCACCAAAACGAGCGACTAGAGGACCTAAAGCCCAGATAGAAGCACGCATTGTTTTCACTAAATCGTAAGGCGCACAAAATTCATTAATTTCGCTGCCATCAACATGAACACTACCATTACGCGATACTTTTGCGCCTAAACGCTTAAGCAGTTCCATCGTAGTATCGATGTCACGTAGGTGAGGAACGTTACTTACTTCCACTGGCTCTTCAGCAAGAATTGAAGCAAATAAGATAGGTAGCGCTGCATTTTTTGCGCCTGAGATCGTCACTTCACCGCTTAGCGGCTTATCCGATCCAATAACTCGAAACTTTTCCATCATAAACCTTAAAGTGACATCAGTTTCTTATCACGTTCCCACTCTTCCGGCGTGAAAGCCTTAATAGAAAGAGCATGGATGTCATTGCGTTGAATGTATTCCATTAGTGGGCCGTAGATTAGTTGCTGCTTCTTAACTCGATTCATGCCGTCAAAACATGGATCAACCGCAACAACTTCGTAATGACTGCCTTCCCCTTTCACGAAAATTTCCTGAAGGTTCAGTGCTTCTGCTAATAATTCTTGTACTTTTGTGCTGTCCACAAATAGCTCCTGCCTAATTTTTTATGTGTTCTGCCATCATTGGCTGGATATTGCTCAATTGGAACAACGTTCGTAATTGTTCTGGCACGAAACTGAGCATTATATGACAGTTTTGATTTTTTGCATGCTCTAATAAGTGAATTAGCATCACCATTCCTGCTGAATCGACTCGATTTATATGGCTAAGGTCAATTTCAACGCTCGATTCCGTCGTTTGCCACTTTTCCAATATACGCCAGATTGCAGGGACACTGTCTCGGTCTAAATCACCGAACAGTTGATACTCTTTAGAGCTTAGTGCTTGCCATTGAGAATGGCTCATTATTTGTTACTCTCAAAACGAATCGGTTGTGCGGCTAATTTCTCTAGTTCGTCTGCAACTTGTAAGATGCCTTCTTGACGAATCTTAGTATTCCACTCCGATTGCTTGCTCGACAACAAGCTAATACCTTCGGCAACCATATCAAATGCTTTCCACTCGCCAGATTTCTTGTCTTTGCGAAGCTTAAATTCAAGCTTAATGTTTGGTCGCGGCGTATCGATGATGTCGACCTTGATACTGGTAATGCGGCTATCCGCTTTGATTTTTGGTTCTGGACCAAATTCAATCGTCTGATCTGTGTATTGAGTCAGCACTTGGGCATAAGAAGAAACAAGGTATTTACGGAATGAATCGATAAACACGCCCACGTCTTTTCTATCCGCGCCTTTCAAGTTTGGTCCAAGTAACTTAAGAGCTGCATATTGTGCATTCACATAAGGCATCAACTCTTCTTCCACGATGACCTTCAATAACTCTGGATCTTGGTGGATGTTGTCTTGTTCACTCTTCAAACGCTCAAATGCCACTTCGGCAACTTGAGTCATCATCTGGTAAGGCTGAGTACGGTCAATCGATTCTGCAGCAAAGGCTTGGGTAGAAATAAGCAACGCCATTGCCGCCATAAACATTGATTTCAAGTAACCAATAGCTTTTAAATAACTAATAGCTTTTAAATAACTAATAGTTTTCAACATTATCTTATTCCTTAGCTTCGCTGTCATTAGAACCACCAACGCTATACAGCACTTGGCCAATCAAATCTTCTAGTACCAATGCTGACTTAGTGTCTTCAATTGAATCACCATCGACCAACATCTCTTCATCATCAAAAATGAAGCCTGGAACCAGACTAATGTACTGCTCACCAATTAAGCCAGATGTTAAAATTTGAGCACTAGAGGTATCTGGAAATTGTGAGTACTTCCCGTCAATAGACAGTTCAACGACAGGAAGGTAGCTCTCGGTATCAAGCTCAATGCTTTTAACTCGTCCAACAACGACGCCACCCACTTTCACTGGAGAACGAACTTTTAGGCTGCCAATGTTGTCAAAGGTCGCTTTTAGATTGTAAGTATGGTTCGAACCTATGCCTTTTACGTCAGCGACTTGAAAGATCATGATTAAGATTGCGCAAATTCCGGCAATAACAAAGGTGCCGACCCATAATTCTAATTTTCGAGTTTGTTGCATGATTAATTCCCAAACATCAATGCGGTAAGAACAAAATCTAGCCCTAGTACCGCTAGAGAAGAGTGCACTACAGTGCGTGTGGTTGCCTGACTGATACCTTCTGAAGTCGGTACTGCGTCATAACCATTGAAAAGTGCGATCCAAGTTACGGTGATAGCGAAGACCATACATTTGATCATGCTGTTACCAATATCTCGGCCAAGTTCTACTGAAGACTGCATCGCAGACCAGAAACTGCCGTGATCAATGCCTTTCCAATCAACACCAACCAGTTGACCGCCCCAAATACCTACCGCCATAAAAATCATAGCAAGCAATGGCATTGAGATAAGCCCGGCCCAAAGACGTGGTGCAATAATGCGTTTAAGAGGGTCAACGGCCATCATCTCAAGGCTTGAGATCTGCTCTGTTGCCTTCATTAACCCAATCTCTGCCGTGAGTGCTGAACCGGCTCGACCTGCAAATAATAACGCAGTCACCACAGGCCCCAACTCACGCAACAGTGAAAGCGCGACCATTTGACCAAGGTTTCCCTCAGCACCGTAGTCAATTAACACGACATAGCCCTGCAGGCTGAGCACCATGCCGATAAACAGACCCGAAACTAAAATAATAGCCAATGACTGAACGCCAACGCTATAAAGTTGTTTTACTAATAAGGGGAAGTTTTTTAGTCGCGGGATGCCAAACAAAGCCCCAAATAACATCAGGCTTGCTCGACCAAATGACTCACAGCTCGCAAGTGTACGCTTACCGACACCCGCAATAGTTTTAACAATCATATTAAAACAAATCCTTTTCTAAGCTCTTCGCAGGGAATCTAAATGGTACTGGACCATCGGCTTCGCCTTGCAAAAATTGCTGCACTCTCGGATCGTTATTGTTGTACAACTCATCAGGTGTTCCAGCGGCAATAATCTTGCTATCTGCCATGAGGTAAACCCAATCAGCAATACTCATCACCTCTGGCACATCGTGAGAAACAACAATCGAGGTTAAGCCCAAGGCTTGATTGAGATTTCGTATCAATTCAACCAATACGCCCATGGTGATGGGATCTTGGCCAACAAACGGCTCATCGTACATGATAAGTTCTGGATCCAGTGCGATTGCGCGCGCCAGTGCGGCACGCCTAGCCATTCCACCAGACAACTCACTCGGCATCAATTGCGCAGCACCACGTAATCCTACCGCTTCAAGCTTAAGTAATACGATGGTACGAATGAATTTTTCATTAAGTTCAGTGTGCTCTCGCAGCGGAAACGCCACATTATCAAAGACATTGAGATCCGTAAAAAGCGCACCCGATTGGAATAGCATGCTCATTTTCTTACGTGCTTGATATAGCTTTCGACGTGATAATGCAGGGATATTGTCACCATCAAACCAAATTTCGCCTTCATCTGGCGGCAGTTGCCCACCAATCAAACGCAGTAAAGTCGTTTTGCCAATCCCAGACGGCCCCATGATGGCGGTTATCTTGCCTTGAGGCACCTCTAAACTGATGTCATCAAAGATAACGCGCTCACCACGTGAGAAGCTGAGGTTCTTAACTTTCACAAGCTCAGTGTTCAACATATTTTTGTTGTTTCCTTGCTTTAAAAAACGCCAATTATGGCTGCAATAATAATGAGTCTACTTTAGAATTAAAAGCACTGTTCAATTAATTCATATTAAACATGAATCTATGCAGGGATTTGAAAGCATTAGGAAATTATCTATTGATCTCTCTTTCTTGCCTGCTAACTGGTAATTAATTTGCCGAGTGACTTCCCTTTTATCTAGCAACAGGTCAAAATTAGCGGTTAATTCTCCGTTTTTATTAATTTTTTAGGAATCATCATGCTTGAAGCGATTGCGTTTCTTATTATCGGTCTAGGTTTTTTGGTGTGGAGTGCAGATAAGCTGGTTTACGGTGCCGCTGCTCTTGCTCGCAACTTCGGTATTTCACCACTAGTTATCGGTATGACGATCTTAGCAATGGGGTCTTCGGCTCCTGAAATGATGGTTTCTGCGACAGCAGCCCTTGATGGCAAAACAGATACAGCTGTAGGCAACGTACTGGGCTCTAACATCGCCAACATCGCGCTGATTTTAGGTATTACAGCCCTTATCAAGCCGTTATCGATTAGCTCAGGCGTGATTCGTCGTGAACTACCATTAATGATCGGTGTCACTCTGCTAGCGGGCGCCCTATTGTGGGATAACCATTTAGGCTTCTATGAAGGCGTGTTGTTGTTTGTTCTTTTTGCCGCGTTTTTGTTTGCTATGTTGCAAATCAGCCGCAGCGAGAAAAAGAACGGCGATGCTTTCCTTGATGAGCAAGAATCAGAGATCCCTGAAGGCGTAAGTAACCCTAAGGCTGCAATGTGGGTCGTGATTGGTCTAATCGTCCTACCTTTAGCTGCTGATATGCTGGTAGATAACGCTGTGATCATCGCGAAGTTCTTCGGCATGAGCGACCTTGTCATTGGTTTAACCATCATTGCTGTTGGTACTAGCCTTCCTGAACTTGCAGCATCACTAGCCGGCGTTATGAAGGGTGAAGATGATATGGCTGTAGGTAATATCATTGGTTCAAACGTATTCAACATCCTTGCTGTTATGGGTATCCCGGGCATCCTAAACCCTTCGATCTTGAGCGAGTTCGCTATGGGTCGTGACTTCTGGGTAATGCTAGGCGTATCGCTACTACTTGTTGTGATGGCACTAGGAAAATCTCGTAGTGTGAATCGTATTGAAGGCGGCGTGTTAATTGTGACGTTCGTGGCCTACCAAAGTTACCTATTAATGAACATGTCGGCTTAATTGTTGATTTAACTTCCCGTACTTGGAGTATTTGATGTCTCAGCCATTTGATTACCGCAGCGTTGCAAAACAAGTTTTGGAAACCGAAGTTGCAGGTCTCACTCAATTAGACCAATATTTTAATGATGATTTTTGTAAAGCTTGCGAACTTATCCTGAACAACAAAGGCAAAGTCGTTGTGATGGGCATGGGTAAATCAGGCCACATTGGCAACAAAATCGCAGCAACATTGGCAAGTACCGGGACATCGGCTTTCTTTGTTCACCCAGGCGAAGCGGCGCATGGCGACTTAGGCATGATCGAACCTGGTGATATTGTGATTGCAATATCCAACTCCGGCGAATCGGGAGAAATCCTCAGCCTATTTCCTGTGTTAAAGCGTCTGAGCATCAAGATCATCAGCATGACAGGCAAGCCAGCATCAAACATGGCAACCCTGTCTGATATCCATTTACAAATTTCAGTACCGGAAGAAGCTTGTCCGCTGGGCTTAGCACCAACAACAAGCACCACGGCGACTTTGGTCATGGGTGATGCATTAGCCGTTGCACTTTTGCAGGCTCGAGGCTTCACCGCTCAAGACTTTGCCCTGTCTCATCCTGGTGGCGCTTTAGGTCGTCAGCTGCTGTTGAAGCTCGACGACATCATGCACACAGGCGATTCACTTCCTGTTGTAGCACCCGACGCACTAGTAAGAGACGCTCTACTAGAGATATCTCAGAAAGGCTTAGGCATGACAGCAATCGTTGGTGAAGATGGCCAAATGGCCGGTATTTTTACCGATGGTGATTTACGCCGTATCTTAGACAAACGCGTTGATATCCATAACACGCAGATCGGTGATGTGATGACGCTAAACCCGACGGTAGCCGAGCCAAACATGCTCGCGGTTGAGGGCTTAAACTTGATGCAAGCGAAGAGCATCAATGGCCTGATGTTATGCCAAGAAGGTAAATTAGTCGGAGCGTTAAACATGCATGACTTACTGAAAGCAGGAGTAATGTAATGACACAGACAGTCGAAACTCTATACGGCACTGTTAATTCAGATGTATTTGCAATTGCAAAAGAGATCAAACTGCTGATTTGCGATGTCGATGGTGTCTTCTCTGATGGTCGCATCTACATGGGCAACAACGGTGAAGAGCTGAAAACCTTCCACACTCGTGACGGTTACGGTATCAAATCACTGATGAACGCAGGCATTGAAATCGCGATCATCACGGGTCGCAAATCTCAAATTGTTGAGAATCGTATGACCGCTCTAGGCATTAAGCTGATTTATCAAGGTCAAGACGATAAAGTTAAGGCATACCAAGATATTTGCGATAAGCTTTCTGTAAACCCTGAAAATACAGGTTACATCGGAGACGATCTGATTGACTGGCCTGTAATGGAAAAAGTTGGCTTGAAGGTCTGTGTGGCAGATGGGCACCCGCTACTTGCAAAGCGTGCAAACTACGTGACAACCATTAACGGTGGTCATGGCGCGGTACGTGAAGTCTGTGACCTTATTTTACAAGCAAGAAATGAACTCGACGTGCATAAAGGTTTAAGCATATGAGTTTTACTCGTATTATCTATTTAATACTCATATTTATTGCCTCTTGGTCGACCTATTACTTGTACGACAAAGAGCAAACATCAACGATACAAGTGGCTCCAAATTTGGAGCTGCCCGCGTTTAGTGGCAAAAGCCTGAACAACATTAGCTACGACGAAAGCGGTATTCGCAGCTATCAGGTTGAATCGACGTATTTAGAACACTACTCAGTAGTTGGCGATACGCACTTTCAAAACCCAGTTCTTTCGGTATTCCGTGAAGGGCACACGATTGAATGGCAAGTCACCGCTGATCGCGCGATTATGGATGAGAATCAAGTTGTCACGTTTTATGACAACGTCGTGGCAAAGAACCTGTTGCCAGAAGCCAGCTTCGATACAATGACCACAGATAAAATGGTTGTTGAGCTGCCTAGCCGAGATTTTTATTCAGAGACTCCGGTCCATATGATCGGTACATTTTTTGAAACTGAGGGACAAGCAATGAAAGGTAACTTCGGTACCAACAATGCAACCCTCTTTAATTCTGTTCAAGGTAGATATGAAACTCTTACACCTTAGTTTATTCGCTTTGACCCTTGCGGCACCTAATGTCTATGCTCTGTCTTCGGATAGTGAGCAACCTGTCTACATTGACTCAGACAGCCAGCAATTGGATATGAAAAGTAACCAAGTGACTTTCCTTGGTGATGTGAACCTTAAACAAGGCAGCATCAATATCAATGCCGATAAGGTTATTGTTACTCGTAACGCCGTAAACGGTGAGATTGAAGAAATTCAAGGCTTCGGTAAGCCAGCAACCTTCTCTCAGCTTACTGACGACGGTAAGACACTCTACGGTGAAGCTGACGACCTGCACTACCAGCTTGTTGCCGACCGACTGATCATGACTAAGAATGCGATGTTATCTCAAGATGGCAGCATCATTCGCGGTTCTAAGATCACTTACCAGATCGGTTCTCAGAAATTAGTCGCTGACAGTGGTGAAAACAAACGAGTGTCAACGGTTTTACAACCAACGGAAGTGAATAAGTAACGATGGCTGTTCTTAAAGCAAAAAACCTAGCGAAAACCTACAGTAAACGTAAGGTTGTTACCGATGTAAGCTTACAGGTAGAGTCAGGCCAGATCGTCGGTCTGCTTGGGCCTAACGGTGCAGGTAAAACCACATCTTTCTATATGATTGTTGGTTTGGTGGCGCGTGATGAAGGTACCATCAGCATTGATGACCGAGACATCAGTATCTTACCAATGCACAGCCGCTCTCGTCTTGGTATCGGTTACCTGCCTCAAGAAGCATCGATTTTCCGTAAGTTGTCCGTAGAGAACAACATCATGGCGGTTTTACAAACCCGTGATGAAATGACCAACGAACA
Organism: Vibrio sp. 10N.261.51.F11; assembly: GCF_041471665.1. Taxonomy (NCBI): domain Bacteria; kingdom Pseudomonadati; phylum Pseudomonadota; class Gammaproteobacteria; order Vibrionales; family Vibrionaceae; genus Vibrio; species Vibrio sp. 10N.261.51.F11. The sequence continues at coordinate 28,248 of NZ_JBFROW010000071.1, forward strand.
ACGCCAAGATAAGCTGGAAGACCTGCTAGAAGAGTTCCACATCCAACATATCCGCACCAGCAATGGTATGGCTCTGTCGGGTGGTGAGCGTCGTCGTGTAGAGATTGCTCGTGCACTAGCAGCAAACCCGCAGTTCATTCTATTGGATGAACCATTCGCCGGTGTTGACCCGATCTCAGTAATCGATATCAAAAAAATCATTGTTCACCTGCGTGATCGCGGCTTGGGCGTTTTGATTACCGACCACAACGTTCGTGAAACATTAGACGTGTGTGAAAAAGCTTACATCGTAAGCCAAGGACACCTGATCGCTGAGGGTACTCCTGAAGATGTTCTCAATAACGAACAAGTTAAACAAGTTTATCTAGGCGAACAATTCCGTCTATGATTATATAGAGAGTATCGAGAGTTCTAAGAATAATAACTAGGTAAGTCACACTGAATGAAACCCTCATTACAACTTAAGCTAGGCCAACAGTTAGCAATGACTCCTCAATTGCAGCAAGCGATTCGTTTGTTGCAATTGTCTACTTTAGATTTGCAGCAAGAGATTCAAGAAGCACTTGAATCTAACCCACTACTCGATGTCGAAGAAGGCAATGAAGATACGCCAACATCGGAAGAAAAACCTAGCAGTGACGAAAAAGAAACTGTTGAAGCCACAGAGCAAGACTTACCTGATAGCTCAGACTTAATCGAAAAATCAGAGATTGGCAACGAACTAGAAATCGACACAACTTGGGAAGACGTCTACAGCGCGAACACCGGTAACACGGGTATTGCGATTGATGACGACATGCCGGTTTATCAAGGCGAAACCACTCAAAGCCTGCACGATTACCTACTTTGGCAACTCGACTTAACGCCATTCACTGACACCGACCGAAGCATCGCTTTTGCATTAATCGATGCCATCGACGACTACGGCTACCTCACTGTAACTTGTGAAGACATCCTTGAAAACTTCGACAATGAAGAGATCGAGCTTGATGAAATTGAAGCGGTACGTAAACGAATTCAGCAGTTTGATCCGCTAGGTGTCGGTTCAGTCAACCTGCAAGATTGCTTGTTACTGCAACTGGCAACCTTTCCCCAAGATACGCCTTGGCTTAACGAAGCTAAGTTAGTACTTACTAGCCATATCGACCAACTCGGCAATCGCGATTACAAACTGGTTATCAAAGAGACCAAGTTGAAAGAAGCAGAACTACGTGAAGTTTTGCAACTGATTCAACAGCTGGACCCTCGTCCTGGCAGTAAGATTACTCCGGATGAAACTGAGTATGTGGTTCCAGATGTATCTGTCTTCAAAGACCTTGGCAAATGGTTAGTGACCATTAACCCTGATAGCGTGCCTAAGTTGAAAGTGAATCAGCAGTACGCTGATCTGGGCAGTAAAGGCAACAGCGCCGACAATCAATACATCCGCTCAAATTTGCAAGAAGCAAAGTGGTTAATTAAAAGCCTAGAGAGCCGAAATGAGACGCTACTCAAAGTTGCGCGATGCATTGTTGAACATCAGCGTGATTTCTTCGAACATGGCGAAGAAGCGATGAAGCCAATGGTTCTTAATGATGTTGCGTTAGCTGTTGATATGCACGAATCCACGATCTCTCGTGTGACGACTCAAAAATTCATGCATACGCCACGTGGCATCTTCGAGCTCAAATACTTTTTCTCAAGCCATGTCAGCACTGACAATGGCGGTGAATGTTCATCTACAGCAATTCGCGCACTCATCAAGAAGCTTGTCGCAGCGGAAAATACCGCGAAGCCTCTAAGTGATAGTAAGATTGCTGCTTTACTGGCTGACCAAGGAATTCAGGTAGCTAGACGTACCATAGCGAAATACCGTGAGTCTCTGGGCATTGCCCCATCGAGTCAGCGTAAACGCCTGCTATAAGCTCATTTAGTCGCTAGTTACTTAGCAACTATGATCAGGCAACCAACTGAAAAGGAAAGTCTATGCAAATCAATATTCAAGGCCATCACGTTGATCTTACCGATTCAATGCAAGACTATGTTCACACCAAATTCGACAAACTTGAGCGCTTCTTTGATCATATCAATAGCGTTCAGGTTGTTTTAAAAGTTGAGAAAATCAATCAAATCGCAGAAGCTACCCTGCATATAAATCAGGGGGAAATCCATGCGACAGCAACAGATGAAAGCATGTATGCCGCGATTGATTCATTGGTTGATAAACTCGTCCGCCAACTCAACAAGCACAAAGAAAAGCTAAGTAGTCACTAACATGCAATTAAGCGAAGTACTTTCATTGGACTGCACCAAAAGTGCAGTCCAATGCACAAGCAAAAAAAGAGCCCTTGAGCTCATCAGCCAGATAGCAGCTGAGAGCTGCGGTCAAGATTCAACAGAGCTATTTGAGTGTATGTTGAGCCGTGAGAAGATGGGCAGTACCGGTATTGGTAATGGTATCGCGATTCCCCATGCTCGTATGAATGTCAGTGATAAAGCGATAGCTGTATTACTGCAATGCCAAGATCCTATCGAATTTGATGCGATTGATAATCGTCCTGTCGACCTACTATTTGCCCTGCTTGTTCCTAGCGAACAATGCAAAGAGCATCTAAAAACCCTTTCTTGTATGGCAGAACGACTAAACGACAAGCAGACTCTTAAACAGCTGCGTAATGCTCAGAGCGATCAAGAGCTTTACGACATCATGATTCAAGTGCCAACTTGCGAGCAATAACATGCGATTAATCGTGGTTAGTGGCCAATCAGGGGCCGGTAAAAGTGTTGCGTTACGAGTCCTAGAAGACTTGGGGTATTACTGTGTCGATAATCTACCAGTAAACCTGCTCAACAACTTTGTCGAATCGGTACGCGAAAGCAACCAAAACGTTGCGGTAAGTATTGATATACGTAACCTACCGAAAGAGCCTCAGTTAGTCACCGACACGCTCGAGCAACTCGAGTCAGCTACAAACATCGATGTTGATGTATTGTTCCTCGATGCCAGCAAGCAGACACTCCTTAAGCGCTACAGCGAAACCCGCAGAATCCACCCTTTATCAATTGGCCAAGAAAAGCTCTCTCTTGAGCAAGCGATTGATTTAGAGAAGACACTTCTGACACCTCTCGCAGAGCACGCCAGCATTGTGATCGACAGCAGTGACTGCAACCTCTACGAATTGAGTGAAAAGGTTCGATTTAAAGTTGAAGGCAAAGAGAAGCAAGAGCTGATCATCGTCTTTCAATCTTTCGGTTTTAAGTATGGCTTGCCAAGTGATGCCGACTACGTGTTTGATGTTCGCTTTTTGCCGAACCCTCACTGGGAACCTGCACTACGACCACTAACCGGGCTAGATGCACCAATTCACTCCTTTCTAGAAGAACATTCAGAAGTTCTGGAACTCAAGCAACAGATCCAAGGCTTTGTTGAACAGTGGTTACCAATGTTAGAGAAGAACAATCGCAGTTACCTAACGGTCGCGATTGGCTGTACTGGCGGCAAACACCGCTCGGTTTATCTAACCCAGAAAATTGGTGAGTACTTTGAGCAACTTGGCCATCAAGTTCAAATCAGACACGCCTCCCTAGAGAAGCACCAACAGGGCTAACCATGGAATTAACTCGAACTGTACTGATCCAAAATCGCTTGGGTCTTCACGCTAGAGCAGCCGTAAAGTTGGTTGAGCTTGCACAAAGCTTTGATGCAACCATCACTATCCATAGCGAAGAAGATAAAACAGCAACAGCAGACAGCGTAATGGGGTTACTTATGCTGGAATCAGCGCAAGGGCAACATATTACGATTCAAGCTGCAGGTACCGATTCACAGCAAGCACTGGATGCCGTCTGTCATCTCATTGAAGACAAGTTTGATGAGGGTGAGTAGCGAAAACGCTTCACTCACAACGCCTAAGACTCAAACAACGAACCAACCAATATTAAATCTTAGTTCTATCTAAGTTTATGATTTAAATAAGCCCCAGAATTAAGTTACTATTCCAACCATTGTTAGAATAATGAGATAGGAGGAAAATATGGCAGAGCAATTAGAATTCGACCAAGCTCACCAAACCCTCCAAGAAGTCAGCGAAGCCCTAGAAAACGGCCGATTTGTTCACGTACGCCGACAACTTCAGGACATGGAGCCTGAAGATATTGCACACCTTTTAGAAGCCTCCCCTCGCAAAAGTCGTGACGTACTCTGGCAACTCACCGATCCTGAAGACTACGGTGAAATTCTTGATGAACTAAACGAAGACGTCAAAGATGCTCTTGTGTCGAAAATGGCACCTGAGACCTTGGCAGAAGCAACCGAAGGTATGGAAACCGATGACGTCGCGTACGTACTTCGAAGCCTACCCGACGATGTTTCTCGCGAAGTCCTTTCTCAAATGGACTCCGTCGATCGTGCATTAGTTGAAACTGCCCTGTCGTACCCTGAAGATTCAGCGGGTGCGATCATGAACACCGACGTAATCACGATTCGTGGTGATGTCGATGTTGACGTTGTATTGCGCTACATGCGTATGCGTGGCGAACTGCCGGATGCAACTGATGCTCTGTATGTTATTGATGAAGAAGAACGTCTTATCGGTAACCTATCACTTACCACGCTAGTAACGACTCAACCTGATGTCCCTGTTTCAGAAGTGATGGATGATGCCGACGAAGCGATCGCGGTAGAAACCAGTGCGTCAGATATCGCGAGCCTGTTTGAACGTCGTAACTGGGTTTCTGCGCCTGTCATCGATAGTAACCAGCACCTTGTTGGTCGTATCACCATCGATGACGTGGTTGATGTTATCCGTGAAGATGCCGAACACTCAATGATGAGTATGGCGGGTATGGACGATGACGAAGATACCTTCGCACCGGTCGTAAAATCTGCTCGTCGTCGTAGTGTGTGGCTTGGTGCTAACGTACTCGCAGCACTGGCGGCAGCATCTGTATCAAACATGTTTGAAGCAACGCTCGATCAAATGGCAGCGATTGCGGTTCTGATGACTATCGTGCCTTCGATGGGGGGTGTTGCGGGTAACCAAACCGTTGCTCTGGTGATTCGTGGTTTGGCACTCGGTCATATCGGTGACAGTAACAAACGCGAACTGCTACTCAAAGAGGCAGCCATCGGCTTCCTAAACGGCGTTCTATGGGCCGTTATCATTGGTGGTATCGTGGTGGCTTGGAAAGGTAACTGGATACTGGGAGGCATCATCTCAGCGGCGATGATGACCAACTTGATTGTCGCAGGTATTGCTGGTGTAACTATCCCAGTGATGTTGAAGAAGATGAATATCGATCCAGCCCTTGCTGGCGGTATGGCACTGACCACAGTAACCGATGTTATTGGCCTATCGGTGTTCCTAGGCTTAGCGACCATACTGATCTAGTTAGCATAAGCAGTTAGCCAATTTTTGGCGAAATACAGAAAACAAAAAGGGAGCCACGGCTCCCTTTTTTAATTCATCAGATTCGCTTTAATTGAATTACTCACCCGCGACTTTCATCGACTCAAGCAGGATAGAACCCGTTTGAATTTGCGAACGTGTTTCTACGTCGTTACCCACAGCAACAATCTGAGTAAACATGTCTTTTAGGTTACCTGCGATTGTTACTTCTGATACTGGGTATTGGATCTCTCCGTTTTCAACCCAGAAACCTGCAGCGCCACGTGAATAATCACCCGTTACGGTGTTTACGCCTTGGCCCATCACTTCAGTGACTAGGAAGCCAGTACCCAACTCTTTTAGCATCTGCTCAAAGTTTTGACCGGTCGATTTAACGAACCAGTTATGAATACCACCAGCATGACCGGTTGGCGTCATATCCATCTTACGTGCGGCATAGCTCGTTAGTAGGTAAGTTGCTAGCACACCGTCAGTGATGATTTCACGATCTTGAGTGAACACACCTTCGCTATCGAATGGGCTTGAAGCCAAACCACGCAAGATATGTGGTCGCTCAGAAATGTTAAACCAGTCAGGTAGGATTTTCTGACCGAGATGATCCAATAGGAATGACGACTTGCGGTAAAGGTTACCGCCACTGATCGCCATAACAAGGTGACCAATCAAGCCAGTTGCCACATCATTAGCGAACATAATTGGGTACTGGCCTGTTGGTAGCTTTTTCGCATCCAAACGGCTAATGGTCTTTTCTGCAGCTTCTTGACCTACACGCTCAGGCGTCCACAGCTCGTCACGGTGACGTGCAACGGTGTAGCTGTAGTCACGCTCCATCTCACCGTTAGCGCCTTGTCCAATTACACAGCAGCTCGTGCTATGACGACTAGAAGCATAGCTTGCTAGTAAGCCATGGCTGTTACCATAAACCTTAACGCCATAGTGGCTGTCGTAGCTTGCGCCATCACTCTGTTTGATCTTATCGCTATAAGCTAACGCTTGCTTCTCAGCAGCAATCGCAATCTCAGCGGCATAGTCAGGGTTTGGTTCATCAGGGTGAAAAAGATCCAAATCTGGAATTTCTTTTACCATGTATTCTTTTGCCGCAGGACCGGCAAATGGGTCTTCAGAAGTGTACTGAGCGATATCAAGTGCGGCCGCGACGGTTTGAGCAATCGCCTTTTCACTCAGATCAGATGTAGATGCGCTGCCTTTTTTCTGGCCGCGATAAACAGTAATACCTAGCGCACCATCACTATTAAATTCAACGTTTTCCACTTCACACATACGTGTTGAAACACTTAAACCCGTTGACTTAGTAATAGCGACCTCAGCTGCGTCTGCACTCACTGATGCCATATCCAACGCTTTAGCTACTGCGGCTTCTAGCTCAACTCTTTGCTGGGCGACTTGCTGTTTTACATCCATATCTATTCTAATTTTTTAGGTCAATATTACGTAGGATAACAAGAATTTCGCTTTCTCCCCAAGATTCTTGCTAAAATAGGCAATATATTCGTTTGAGATAGTGACATAGGCAGAAAAGATGGCTCGCAAAAACCAAAAAGCCCCATGGGAACCAGAAGAAGAAATCATCTGGGTAAGTAAGACAGAAATGAAAACCGACATGGAAGCGCTACAAAAACTGGGGGAAGAACTTGTTTCCCTGAAGCCTTCTGTATTAGACAAGTTTCCTCTGTCTGAAGATTTGGCACAAGCGATTAAAGATGCACAACGCTTTAAAAATGAAGCGAAGCGCCGTCAACTTCAATACATTGGTAAAGTAATGCGCAATGTTGATCCTGAGCCAATTCAAGCGGCTTTGGATAAAGTACGTAACAAGCACTCGCAAGCAACCGCTGAACTGCACAAGCTTGAGCAACTGCGTGATCGCGTTGTTGCTGAAGGCGATGCTGCCATTTCAGAAGTCATGGACATGTACCCTGAAGCAGACCGTCAGCGTCTTCGTCAGCTAGCTCGCCAAGCTAACAAAGAGAAATCAGCGAACAAGCCAGCAAAGGCTTCTCGTGAAATCTTCCAAATCTTAAAAGAGCTAAAGCTAGAAGACTAATCTTTGTCGCTTTATTCTGTAAGACAATAAAAGACCTAGCGCATGCTAGGTCTTTTTGTTTTCTACGTACTCAATATCAGAGAGATTAAACAAGAGTGATGAATCGTCACTCACCCGCTTTAACAAATGAGCTTAATTCTGTCTGTGGATGATCCGCCGTCAGTGCCTCTATCGAGTCTTCAACCAACACCTTACCTAGCGCCACAAACACAAACTTATTCGCGATACTGCGTGCGTCACCTAAATGGTGAGTCACCATCAAGACCGTAATATTTCGCTCTGCCGCTAATCGCTTCACTAAGCTAAGCATCTCTTCACGCAGCAAAGGATCAAGCGCAGAGAAAGGTTCATCAAGCAGCCAAATATCATGAGGTTGGACAAAACAACGCGCTAACGCAACACGCTGGCGTTGACCGCCGGATAAGTGCTCAGGCAACCTATCCAAATACTCAGCGACGCCAACTTGCGCTGCGGCTTGCTCCACAGCTTGCTTTTGGGTTGCAGTAAGCTTTAAACCTGGATGCAGACCTAAACCAATATTTTCTCGCACCGTAAGGTGAGCAAACAGGTTGTGCTCTTGAAACAACATCGCCAACGGACGCTGATGTGCTTCTTTACCAATAAGCGACTGCCCAGCCACTGATATCTCACCCGATGTAGGCTCGATGAAACCAGCAACTAGCGCCAACAGTGTAGACTTACCCGCACCACTCGGCCCCATAAGCGCAACAATATCGCCCTGCTCAGCTTGAAAATCAAAGCTAAACAACTCTCTGTGATAGTGGTAATCCACATCTTTCATCACTAACATCATCGGTTCCTTAATTCTTTAGCATCGAGCTTAGATCTTCGAGTAAATAAGAATTCTATTAAGCTAAAACTGCCGACACTCAGTAACAGTAAGCTCACAGAAACTACCGCCGCCGCTTCCATTTGATAGCTGCCTAACAATTGGAATAGGTACAAAGGCAGAGTTCTAAAATCTTGGCTACCAAACAAAGCAATCGCGCTTAAATCACCCATCGCCAACATAAAGCTGATCGAGAAGGCTTGCGCCATCGGCTTACGCAATGCGCGCCATTCCACGAGCCTGAATCGAGTGAAGCCAGTCATCCCTAAACTCGCACACACATACTGATACTGCTGAGACAGGTGCAGCATAGGTTGAGCCAAGGTTTTAATTACGTAAGGCAGCGCCATTAAACTGTTGACGGCAATCACGACAAAGAAAGCTAAACTGAATACATCGGTGAATGAACGCAGTAATAAGAAGATACCCGTACTGATCACCAGCCCCGGAGTCACTAAGATAATAGTGCCAATCAGCTCGATTTTATCGGCTCGAAAATTCTTGTTCTGTAAACGCCATGCTCGGCTAGTCAGCAGTATGGCGATACCAATACCAACTGCGATAACACTTGCTAATGACGCGACTTTAACCGAGGTCATTAACGCCGCCCAAAACGGCTCGCTGCTGAGTACGGTTAATGCCTGTGAGTTAATTCCACTGACGATAACCATAGCTAATGGCGGCAATACCAGCATTGAGACTATGATGATCCAAAAGCTATCCCAAGCTTTTGACCACCAGCTGTCCTTAACCAAATATTTCTCTTCCGACAGCTGACTGGCCGTCACTGAAATAGGCTTCGATAGGCGTTGAATGCTCACCGCTAGCACACCACACAGCAGCATTTGCCATATCGCGAGCAAGGCACCAGCTTGAAGGTCAAAGTCGAATTTAATCGCCTGATAAATAGCGAGCTCGATAGTGGTTGATTTAGGTCCACCGCCTAGCGCCATCACGGTAGCAAAGCTGGTAAAACACAACATGAAGACTAAGCCACACACATGTGGTAATTGCTGTCTTAAGCGAGGCCATTCAACCCATCTGAATTTGTTCCAATGACTCATACCCAAGTGAGCACAAAGCTTGTGTTGCTCGGCAGGCACGGTATCTAACGCTTGCAGAAGTAAGCGACTGGCATAAGGCAAGTTGAAGAAAACGTGCGCCAGCAAAATACCATTCAATCCGTATATGGAAAATGGCAATTCAATATCGAAGTTCGCCAAAAACTTAGCTAACCAACCACTATTGCCATAGATCGCAAGTAAGCCAAATACACCCACTAACACTGGCAGGACTAAGGTCGACGCGAACAGCCTTAACAACAAAGCGCGTCCAAAAAATTGTCTACGACACAGCGCATGAGCAATAGGTATAGCAAAGCCAACACTCAGCACCGTTGAGAGTGTCGCCTGATAAAAACTGAATTTCGTTACATGCCAATAGTAGGGATCGGACCATACTTGGCTGATATCAAGAGAAGGGGCATTGCTAAGCAATGCCCCAACTGCTGAAACCACGAAGGCGGTAATGAGTATCGCTACCCAAATCCCAACCTTAGGTGTTTTCTTTATCATAGATTGATTTTTTACCGTAAATGGTTCGCTCAGTTAACATCGAACAAACCTTTAAATACAGAAAGTTAGAAAGCTAATTTTTTAAAAGCAAATTAAAAAGTAAGTGCACTCTGCCATTCACGAATCCATGGCTTACGCTTAGCTGCAATTTCTTCGGGCGTAAAGCTTAGCGCTTTCTGAGGAACCGTAAGTTGCTCGAACCCTTTTGGAAGCTCAATATCGGTCACTGGGTACATCCAGTTGCCTGTTGGCATCGCCGATTGGAATTCATCACTTAGGATAAACGCCATAAACTCATCAGCAAGCTTTTCGTTCTTGCTGCCTTTAACCTTAGCGGCCACTTCCACTTGAGTGTAATGCCCTTCTTCGAAGCTTGCTGCTGCATACTTAGAATCGCTTTCAGCAATAATGTGGTAAGCCGGAGACGTTGTATAAGACAACACTAAATCCGACTCGCCTTCTAGGAACATAGAGTAAGCTTCAGACCAGCCTTTGGTTACAGTCACTGTTTTCTGAGCAAGCTTCTTCCATGCTGCTGTCGCTTCATCACCGTATACTGATTTCATCCAAAGCATCATGCCTTGGCCTGGTGTTGATGTACGTGGATCTTGGTAGATGACCTTAAGATCATCACGCTGCTCAACCAGTTCTTTCAAGCTCTTCGGCGGGTTTTCCAGTTTCTCTTTATTGTAAACAAAAGCAAAGTAGCCAAAGTCATAGGGTACAAAAGTGCTGTCGTTCCAACCATTAGGAAGCGTTACCGATGACGTATCAACATTATGCTCAGCCAATAAGCCCGTCGCTTTCGCTTCAGCCATCAGGTTGTTGTCGAGACCTAGCAAGATATCGGCTTTGCTGTTGCCGCCCTCAAGACGTAAACGGTTCAGAATAGACACGCCATCTTCTAGAGCGACAAAATTCACATCACAACCACACTTCTCTTCGAATGCTTTTTCAACGGCAGGACGAGGGCCCCAATCCGCAGCAAAAGAGTCATAGGTGTATATAGTCAAAGTGTTGTCTGCAGCAAAGGCAGAAAAAGAAATAGCTGTAGTAACAGCAAGGGTAGTTAATGTGAATTTCACTGGACGCTCTCCATGGTCTGAGCGGCACAGGTTTGAGGGAGGAGAACGGTAGAGGTTGTTCCTAACTCAATTCCTACGCCAGCATTATCTGGTTCAGGTTTACGGGTCCCAAGCACCTGCTTGATCTCAGCTCGCATTCATTATTTGAATGGTTCGCTCCCCGATGAGTGTTCAGAATTGTAATTTGATTTTTAACAATAAGCTATCAAGTTTGGATCAATTACGTTGATCGTAACCCCAACGTGGCACTAAACCTTGTTCGATACCAAGGTGATCTAGAATACGCGCCACCATAAAGTCGACCAGATCTTCAATTGACTTGGGTTGATGATAAAAACCCGGAGCTGCAGGCATGATCGTTACGCCCATGGTCGAAAGTTTGTGCATGTTCTCGAGATGAAGCGTCGAAAATGGCGTCTCGCGAACCACCAACAACAATTGGCCTCGCTCTTTCATGACTACGTCTGCTGCTCGCTCAATCAGGTTATCTGATAGACCATGAGCAATCGAAGCCAAGCTTCCCGCTGAACATGGACAAACGACCATCTGTTTAGGTGCTGCTGAACCAGAGGCAACCGGCGAGAACCAATCATCTTTGCCACACACCACCAGCTTTTCAGGGTCGCAGCCAAGATGTTTAACCAAAGCTTGTTTCGCCGCATCTGGCCCAGCAGGTAACTTAAGTTCATGCTCGGTCGCCAATACCACTCGCGCTGCCGATGAAATCAGCAAGTAGACCTGATAATCGGCTGCCAAAAGGCATTCAAGTAAACGCAGGCCATAAGGCGCACCGGATGCGCCAGTGAAAGCAAGGGTTATCGCTTTATCGTGTTTTGTCATGTTCTCAATTACTTCAAATTATAAGGTCGTGGATGCCGTTAGCCTTTGAGTGCCAATCCATCCAACAGTTTTTGATGAATGCCACCAAAGCCACCATTACTCATTATCAAAATTTGGTCGCCAGCTTGTGCCTCTGAGACAATTTTAGCAACGAATGCATCCATGTCATCACTCACGTGTGCCGGTTGGTGACAAGCGTCTGCAACATCTTGAACTGACCAATCAATGTTATCCGGTTGGAATAAGTAGGTAGAATCCGCTTGTTTAAGCGAATCAGCCAAGGTTTCTTTATGCACACCACGTTTCATGGTGGCGGAACGAGGCTCTAAAACGGCAATGATTTTTTTCGAGTCGACCTTATTACGTAAGCCGCCGAGCGTAAGTTCAATCGCCGTTGGGTGATGAGCAAAATCATCATAAACAGACACACCTGCCACCTCGCCTTTAAACTCCAAACGGCGCTTAGTATTAATAAAGGTAGCTAGTGATTCACAAGCAAGGTCAGGTGTCACGCCCACATGACGTGCAGCTGCAATCGCCATCAAAGCATTATTTACGTTGTGGTCGCCCACTAAATCCCAATTTACGGTTCCAACACATTCATTTTGGAAGTAAACCTCAAATTGAGAGCCATCTTTGACCAGTTTCTTGGCATCCCAGTCGCCTTGCTCGCCACTCGATTCAGTTTCACTCCAGCAACCGCGAGCTAGAACATCTTCAATAGCGCTGTCTTGCTTAGGTGAGAAAATGCGACCATTGCTTGGCACAGTACGCACCAAATGATGAAATTGTCGCTTAATCGCTTCAAGATCGTCAAAGATGTCCGCATGATCAAACTCTAGGTTATTCATCACTAAGGTTCTTGGGTGGTAATGAACGAACTTAGATCGTTTATCGAAAAAAGCACTGTCGTATTCGTCGGCTTCTACCACGAAGAACATGCTTTCACCAAGGCGAGCAGAGATACCAAAGTTACCCAACACTCCGCCAACTAAGAAGCCCGGTGCATAGCCACAGTCTTCCAAGATCCAAGCCAACATACTGGAAGTTGTGGTTTTACCGTGAGTACCGGACACCGCAAGAACCCAGCGGTCATGCAGTAAGAACTCTTGCAACCACTGAGGACCAGAGGTGTATCTAAGGTTGTTATCCAAGACATACTCAACACATGGGTTACCACGGCTCATCGCATTACCGATAACCACGAGATCTGGCCTTGGTTCTAATTGGCTAGGGTCGAACCCTTCAATAATTTCAATCCCTTGTGATTCCAACAAGGTGCTCATTGGTGGGTAAACATTCGCGTCACTACCCGTAACCTTGTGACCTAATTGACGAGCCAATACCGCAGCACCACCCATGAAGGTGCCACAAATTCCTAAGATATGAATATGCATAAATTGCTTCCAAAACGCTTGGCTAAATTAACAGTGCCTAATTAAAACGGCTTGTACTCATTATCATTAAATGACGCTTAAAAGCGAGCAGCAATGCAAAACAAATTGAGTCGACATAGTAAGTGAGATCTGTGTCGCTTAGTTCATTACCATTAAAAAGATCTAACCTTTAGAATTTAGGTAAGCGTCTAGATGAATAAAGCCCACTCAAGAGGCCGAATCTACAGTGCTCAAATCCCCCCTAATATTGAGAGAAGTTTAAGGAAATAACATGTCTGAGATGCGCACCCTTGGTGAGTTCATTGTTGAGAAACAGAGTGACTTCCCCCATGCAAGCGGTGATCTATCATCCCTTTTGTCGTCTATTCGACTTGCTGCAAAAATTGTTAACCGTGAGATCAACAAGGCTGGCCTAGTCGACATCACTGGCGCTGTTGGTACAGACAACGTGCAAGGTGAAGAGCAGCAAAAGCTAGACCTTTACGCGAACGACAAATTTAAAGCGGCTCTAGAAGCCCGTGACCAAGTTTGTGGTGTTGCAAGTGAAGAAGAAGACGAAGCTGTCGCCTTCAATAAAGAGCTCAACAAAAACGCAAAATACGTTGTACTGATGGATCCACTAGATGGCTCATCAAACATCGATGTAAATGTATCGGTTGGTACAATTTTCTCTATCTACCGTCGAGTATCACCGATCGGTACACCACCAACACAAGAAGATTTCTTACAGCCAGGACACAAGCAAGTAGCCGCGGGTTACGTGATTTACGGTTCTTCAACCATGCTTGTATACACAACAGGTGCTGGCGTAAATGGCTTCACCTACGACCCATCACTGGGTACCTTCTGCCTATCTCATGAAAACATGATGATTCCAGACGAAGGTAAGATTTACTCAATCAACGAGGGTAATTACATCCGCTTCCCTACGGGTGTTAAGAAGTACATCAAGTACTGCCAAGAAAATGAGCCAAGCGACAACCGCCCTTACACATCACGTTACATCGGTTCTCTAGTATCAGATTTCCACCGTAACCTTTTGAAAGGCGGCATCTACTTGTACCCAAGCACGCAAAGTCACCCTCAAGGTAAACTGCGTCTGCTTTACGAGTGCAACCCTATTGCTTTCCTTATGGAGCAAGCTGGCGGTATTGCATCAGACGGTGCACAGCGTATCATGGATATCAAACCAACTGAGCTACACCAACGTGTGCCTTTCTTCGTTGGTTCAACAAAAATGGTACGTAAAGTAGAAGAGTTTCTTGAGCTGAACCCTGAGTAACCCTCTCATTTCATTCTCAAACTAACGCTATTAAAAAGCCAGCACCTCAGTGCTGGCTTTTTGTTGTCTCGTAAGGTGATTAACTAGTTAGGAATCATTGTTCCGCTGACACCAGTTACCCGAAAGTATTTCTTTATTAGCTGTTAGATCAAGCTGATACAAATATACCCATGCTAATCCAAATATAGTCTCTATTTGCTCGCGACGATACTCAACAGGAACATCTTCTAGCCGATCGAGCGACTCTAAAATTTCGTCGTTAATGATATAGACCTCACCAGCGACACTTTTCTTTCCCAAAATCATCGCCGGATAGGCACCTAAATCAAAAAGTGCGTATTCCTTAGGTGTATCAAACTGCCCTAATAAATCGCAGCCCTGCAAATAATAGTGATTGGACTGACCTTGCCTCAAGGTTCCATAGACAAAAACAAGATGCTGCATATGCCCTCCCATACGGCTCTACTCGAACTCAAATTGATAGAGAAGATCCACAGCACTGTCTAGGCCAGAAACAGCTTCAACATAGAGATCCTGCATCAATCTATAACGAACGGTAAACTCACCTAACGAGTTAAAGATACCCACACCATACTTCACCTGTAAGCCAGGCAGGATGTAACCACTTACCGTCACTTGAGAGTCATCGCCAGAGCCTGCAGTATCCAGTTGCAAGTCCTTTACACCAAAGGCTTCACCGATTTCACCAACAACCTTACCACTCTTCGCTAAACTCAAACCGATTAAAGTCGTTGTCATCGAACCGCTCGACTCACCGTCGATATCTTGGCCACGCAAAATATAAGACAGTGCGTTCGCTTGTGGCATCGCTGGGTCAGAATAAATCTCGATGGTAGGCTCTGTCGCAGGGCCAGTCACTCGAATACCAGCGGTCACGTCATCCTGAGTATTATCAGGATTACGAATCGCGTTGATGGCTACGTATGGCTGATCCGGTGGTCCATTCATTAGGATCTTACCCTCTTCGATCAAGAGGTCTTGCCCGAATGATTGATAAGTACCATCGACGATGTTCACTTCACCTGTAATAAATGGACCTTGGTCTTTTTGAGCCACGTTGAGCTTACCGACCAAATCACCTTCAAGACCGAAGGCAGACAGTTTAAAGTCATCACCAATGGAGATATTAATATTCGTCATCACATTGAATGGAATCGTATCTTCGTTTTCTGGCTCTAGATCTTTATTCAAAATAACCTGATCAGAAGAGACGCCAACCGCTGACGGTGGTAAATCTTCAACAACAATTCGTCCCCATGGTAATGCAATATCACCGGTGATTTTCGCCAGATCTGGTGTGACATCAATAGTCATATCAGGTACGACCTTCACCTTAACCATCGGTGGGATATCAACCATCAACTCATCAGCGAAAACTCTAACGTTCGAATGCCATGCTTTAAGATCTTGCCAATCTCCGGTTCCCTCAATATCAAGGTGACCATCAGGTGTTTCGACATTCGCATCCAGTTTTGCACTATAACCATCAAAGTCGAGGTCGATGCGGCCATCTTTCACATCAACAGGCGTAACATCGCCTTTGACTTGAATACCATCAACAGAGAATTGACCAAAGACTTGAGGGTGCATCAGAGAGCCTTTAACTTGAAGATCACTCTCAAGGTCGGCTTTCAATAAGCTGTATTCACCTAGAATTGGTTGTAAGAAATCAAGATGGAACGTGGTCAGCTTAATTGCCGCATCGACCATTTTGTCTTCGGCAAGAATATCCGGTAACGACACCGTGCCAGACAGGTCACCATTGTCGGAAACATCCAACTTAAAATCGGCATCCAGTTTGTTGTCTTTCAGTTGGGCATTCAATGCAACGCTTTCCCAACCCAGTGTGATTGGCTCACCCACTTGTTGAACAACCTGACCTTTCGGCATATCAACGCTTACCGTGACTTCAGGCTCATCTTGTTCAGACCACTTTGCATGAGCAGTCGCATTGACTAAGCCCTGTAATTGCGTCTCTTTAGGCACAAAGGCTTTAATCTGCTCGAAATCGAATTGATTGATGGCTACCTTGGCCTCACCCGATTTTCCGACACGAACGTCTTCATCCAAACACACGCTCGAACCCGATTGTTTCCAACAGTGCGCTTGAACATCGGCAAACTGTTTATCAACATCCGCATTTATCGCGACAGGTTGATCTAACACCCAAGGACCTTGCTGAGTGGTGATTTTGACTCTGTCTAACGATCCATACCAAATAAGAGAAGGCTTTTGAATCAACTCTCCGGAAATAGCTAAGCTTGTAGACACGATGTCGGATATCACATCAAGTGTCACTGTGTGTTTCTTCTCACCACCACTCACCGTGAGATCAATGCTTTTTACGCTCTGATCTTGATAGGTTAGGTTGTTAGCTTTTAATTCAAGATCAGCTTGAGCTTCAGGCAATGGCAGAGGAACCACAGAACCATTAAGCGACAAGGATTCTAGTGTTGCTTTGTTATTCCAATCTACCTTATCCACATTTAGAGCGAGATCGACTTCAGGCTTTTTCGTTGGACCACTGAGCTGGATGTTACCAATCACTTTACCTTTCAAATCAGGGACGCTTTTTACAAGCTCAGGGAAGTGAATCTCAACACCCATGTCCCATTTCTTATCAAGCTCACCCTGAGCCTTAATCGAGTTAACACCGTGAGCTAAGCTCAAACCACTGGTTTTCAGTTTTGGTTCACCGCTCGCGCTGCGATCCGACGCTGACAACTGACCTTCGATATCCAGAGGGTATTCTCGCAAGATCCCTTCAATATCCAATTTAGGCAGTTCAATCGCCCAGCCGCCCGCTTCAGTCAACTCACCTGAGGTGACGATGTTTCCACTAATGTTGCCCTCAGCTTCTGGCCACTGCAGACCCGGTTGAATATCTTTGAGTGTCACGTCAGCTTGCCAGTTAACGAGACTCTTCCAGTTCGCTTTAACGACACCGTTAAGCTCACCGCCTAGCGTGTTGAGCTTTAGACGCTCGAGAACAATTTGTTCCGTCGTGCCTTTACCCTGTAGATCGATGGCTAATTCAGGGATTTCCTTACCATCGGCTTCACCTTTAAGAAGAACATTAAAACCATCTAGTGAGCCATCAGCTTTAAATTGCTCAATTGTCGCTTGGTAATCGCTTTTTCCGGTAAGGGGCCACTGTGCTTGTCCGCCCTCTAAAAGAAGGTCAAATGGCAGAGTCGGTTCTAAGGGTTGAATATCCCCAGACAACTTTGCCTCAATCAGCTCAGAAAATTGGGAGTCTAGGTTTAGCTTAGCCACGCTGCCTTGTGCTTTCAGAGACAACTTCTGCCCAACAAGGTCGGTTTCTTTCACCAACGCATCCAAAGAAAGTTCTAGCGGGTAACCGCCCTTGAGCTCAACCTTCGTGGTTAGATTGGCGCTTGCTTGTGGCATATCGAGTTCGAGAGTTGAAACATCAACCGTGTGTTTGCCCGCGCGAGCTTCTAACCCAAGGTGGTTAACAACGATTGGTGTTTCTTGTTCTAAGGTGAAACGGTTGAGGTCAAAACGCTCCAACACAACCTGCAGAGGAATCCAGACTTCCGGCAATTCGATAGCCGTTTTAACGGCAGCTTTTGGCTCAACCTTTTCTGCTTGCGGTTCTTCTGTCGACTCAGCGAGTTTAACCTTAAGATCATTGAATAAGGTTGGCGATACAGTTAGCTTTTCGCCCTGCATACTCAAAGCCGTAGAGAACAAGCTCCATTCAATTTCATGCCCTAAGATATTCAACTTGATATCAGACAAAGCGATACGGTTGATTACGATTGGCAACGGTGTTTTTACCGATGTTACGGGCGGAGTAGGTTCTGTTTCTTCTGTAGAGGCCGGAGGCAGTTCAGTAAATGCGAAGTCCAATCCTTGAATCGCTAAACGATCGACACACAACTTAGGGTCGAGCAGACAGCGAGGATTAATCGCCAAGTTCAGCTTTTGAACTTTGGTGTCTATATGCAGGCTGTCATCTTTAAACTGAACATTATTAAGCGTAAAGCTCGGGAAAAGAGCCCCTTTAGTGCTTTCCACTTTAAGCTGTGGCAACGCTTTTTCAGCGCCCCACAACACAGTGTTCAACCCTGGATTGGTGAACAAAACAAAACCTAGCAAGGCTATCAACAACAGCAAAATAGACGTCAATGAGATCGACGTCCACTTGATGCACTTGCCCATCACTTTGATCATAATTCTGGCCCTAAACTAAAGTGTAACTGGAACTCATCACCTTTTGCTGCATCTAGACCCCAAGCAAAATCTAAGCTCACAGGGCCGACGGGCGACGCCCAACGAACCCCGACGCCGGTACCATGTTTCCATTCAGGTTTATCATTGAAGGCATCACCAATGTCGTAGAATGCTGCGCCCCACCAGTTTCCAACCAAGCGGTATTGGTATTCAAACGAGCTGGTTGCAATGAATTTGGCACCCGTTAGTGCGCCACTTTCATCTCGAGGAGAGATCGACTCATAACCATAACCACGAATGCTATTGTCACCACCAGCAAAGAATCTTAGGGAGGGAGATAGCTTATCAAACTCGTCGGCAAAGTTGCCGCCAAATTGAAGTCGAGTTAAGCCTCGGTGATTGTCGCCAATGCTTCGAATCCAAGCGGTTTGACCTTGAAAACGAACAACCTTAGTTTCAGATAACAAGGTATCATCACCCGCTTCAACCATAATGGTTTGTTTATCGCCCCACATCGGCATCGAACCGCCTCGCGTTCGAGTGCGTGAGAAAGAGATACCCGGCAGCACAAATTGCGCTAAATCATCCTGCAAACCTTGCTCATAGTTTTCGACCAAGTATCGAATGAAGACCGTGCGTTGCCAACCGTTATCCAGTCGCCAATATCTTTCTAGCGCTAAGTTTGACTCCAAACTCTTGGTATCACGATTATCCAAGTTTTTCATACCGTACTTAACTTGATAGTAGTCGTTCAGCACGTCATCCAGAGGGATTTTATAGGTAGCGGTAATCGTCTGTTCAGGTTTAGAAATCGACAGGCTGCTATTGA
Source organism: Vibrio sp. 10N.261.51.F11 (assembly GCF_041471665.1). Taxonomy (NCBI): domain Bacteria; kingdom Pseudomonadati; phylum Pseudomonadota; class Gammaproteobacteria; order Vibrionales; family Vibrionaceae; genus Vibrio; species Vibrio sp. 10N.261.51.F11. Next base: position 47,778 of record NZ_JBFROW010000071.1, read on the forward strand.
AGCTATGGCCTTGTTCATTAACCCAAGGTTTTTTCCACTTCAGAGTGCCTTTTACGCCAAGGTCGGTGGATACACCGATACCCGTTTCGATTTGGTTACGAGCTTGCGGAGCAAGGCTAACCTTCATCGGGATCTCTCGGCCTTCGCCTAACTGGCTTAAATCTGGTTCAACAAATACCGAGGAGAACCAATCCGTATTGGACAGGTTTTGGTTGTACTCACCGACTTTGATGATTGAGTAAGGTTCGCCATCCTCAAATGGTTTAAGTGACTGCACCTTATCTTCTTCTATCTGGCTACCAGTAACCTGAGTAGTACCAAAGTGATAGCGGATACCACTGTTATAATGAAGACGAACATAAGCGCGGTTCAATTCAGGAGCGACTTCTAGCTTACTAAGATCATAAGCACCATCGAAGTAGCCTTTCGCTAAGCCAAGGTTGCGGATCGACGATTTCAAAGAGTCATAATTACCATGATTCAGAGTCGAACCTTTAGACAAGCTACTCTTCGCTATCAAGGCTAAAAAGTCTGGGTCATCCTTGGCTTCACCAGTTAGAACGATATCTGAAGTATAAATAACAACAGGCTCTCCCGGCTCAACCGTAACGGTCATTTCGGTATCATCTTCGGAGTGAGTAAATGTGATTTTAGGGTGGTAGTAGCCTAACGCATTCAGGGCTTCTTTAATCATAGATTCCAAGCGGGATTGGAATCTTAGTGAAACCGAATACTCTTCTTCAGGGATCGCACTCAGATAAGCATCAACATTATCCTCAAGCGCTCCATCTAGCCCTTTGATTTCAAGGGAAACGTCAGCGAAAGCGAGCGTCGATGACAATAGAGTGCCAATCAGAACTGGTAAAGTTTTTCTTATCATGTTTAATTGGTGAAGAAGTTATCAATACGTTAATAAGTGAAAAGAAATAATACCGCTAAATAGGCATTGAGTCTGTAATAAATCCTGGAATAACACGGTCTAATTTAAAGACTTATTCAATATTGACCAACAGTTAATATGAACCCACGTTAAATAAAAGCCAGCGCGGTAAACGTATGCGAAAAGGAATATAACATGCTAAACAAACAACAACTGGTTTCTGCAGCAACCGCACTACCGGGAAATGCTGACCCAATTCGAATCACTGAGCGCCATTTCGTCAATCAAACCGACCTGCTCGATGCACCCACGGGCTCTCAACAAGAAGTCCTGTTTGGTATGGGGTGCTTCTGGGGAGCTGAGCGTTTGTTTTGGCAATTGGATGGCGTTATTTCAACATCCGTTGGTTACGCTGGCGGATACACAGTTAATCCCACTTATGAACAAGTATGTACTGGGCAAACCGGCCATACCGAGGTCGTTCGTGTCATATTTGATAGTGAACAAACCTCTCTAGCTCGAATACTTGAAACCTTTTGGGAGCGTCATGACCCAACTCAAGGGATGCGCCAAGGCAACGATTTAGGGACTCAGTACCGTTCTGCGATTTACACCTTCAGTGAAGAACAACAATCTATCGCTGAGCACTCTAAACGTGAATATCAACGAGCAATGACTGAATCTTTAGGCAACGAGATCACGACGGAAGTTCTGCCTGCTGGAAAATATTTTTTCGCAGAAACCTACCACCAACAATACCTAGCCAAAAACCCTAACGGTTACTGTGGGTTGGGCGGTACGGGTGTGTGCTTCCCTCCGCAATAATGTGCGTTAGGCATACAAGCTAGAACAACATCCATTAAAAAAAGGGCTTCCATCAGGAAGCCCTTTTCATTGTTAATCTATTCGGTGCAAGACAAATCGATAAAGCTCAGTTACACCGGCAACGCTGCAATGGTGCCGTTAACTTCTTTAAAAATAGTGAGCTTTTGTTTGTCTGAAACTTCAGGAAGTAGCACCTTGCCTTGGTCGAAGCGAAACTCTCCAACACCTTCAATAGCAAATTGGCCTTTGAACAGGACTTTAACGAAACGCGCCACCTGACGTGGACGGTAAGTAGAAAATTTTCTTAACATAATACAACCTCAATTCCATTTGAGTACTACAGTCACATACCTGAACAGCGTCGCTGTTCAAAGCACATTTAATCGCTAATTCCTTTAGCAAACAGCAAGATAATCTATTGTTCATCTTGATATTGATGCATTATACCTTTTGGTAACAAGCCTGCAACTTCTTTCTACGTCGTACGATAAAAAAGTTAAAGAGGCATTTTTCAAATTTCATATTATACTTCCTGTGCAAACCAATAAGCGGAACAAAAATATAATGAAAAACAAAACTCTACTGGCTTTTCTAGCCGCAGTCTCTCCACTCTTCGCCAATGCTCACAACCTATCAGTAGGCGCTACCCTGCCTGCCGTTGATGTGAGTAACTATGGTGAGATTGTTCTAAACGACGGAAATACTGGATATCAAGCTTGGGCAACCAATGATCTTCTAGGTAAAGTTCGCGTCGTTCAAGCTATCGCTGGCCGCAGCAGCTCTAAAGAGCTCAACGCACCACTGATGGCAGCCATTACCGCATCGAAATTCTCAGAAGACAGCTACCAAACCACCACTATCATCAACCAAGATGATGCGATTTGGGGTACTGGGTCTTTTGTTAAGTCCTCTGCCGAAAGCAGCAAAGAAGAATTTCCATGGTCTTCTATGGTCCTAGATGAAGACGGCGCCGTTGCGTCAACATGGGCTCTAAAAGAAGAAAGCTCAGCGATTATCGTTCAAGACAAGCAAGGTAAAATCTTGTTTGTAAAAGAAGGTGCATTAAACGAATCAGAAGTCACTCAAGTCATTGAGTTGATTAAAGCGAGCCTTTAATAAGATATTCGCGTCTTTTTCGAGACCTAACCAAAGGATATTGTTATATTATAACAGTATCCTTTTTTTAATTCTGTGGTTAATCATCCTGATGTGGCAAAACACACCCAACAATGTGAAACGCAAAACAGGCATCTTGCTTGGGCTTATGCTCATGTTAAGCGTGTTAGCCGCAACACACATTGTGGATATCGCACCAGAGCACCACACTTCACACCATTGTGAGCTGTTTTCGCTTAATCAGTTCATCACAGCGCACTCACTACCACAGATTCCAGAGTTCCATTCGGAATTTACTGTCGCTATTACAGAGTCAGTAACTTCACTACAGCGGCTATATTTCGCTTATTTGGCACGCTCACCTCCTGTAAATATCGCTTAATTACCACTACTTTTTAATTAACCTTTATTCAGGAAAAAACATGAAACCTACTTTTTTAGCCGTTGTTATCGGCATGACTGTCTCTACAAATGCTCTAGCTAACGAAGAATTCCGCTCTCATGATGCACACGTACATGGCCAAGTTGAAGTAAACATCGCGCAAGATGGGCAAGAATTGCTTGTTGAAGTAACAGCTCCAGGCGCAGATGTGGTTGGGTTTGAACATGCTCCAAAAACTGCAGAACAGAAGAAAGTGTTTGAACAGGCTATCGCACAATTAAACAAGCCAGAAGAGCTGTTTAGTTTTAACAATGCGAGTTGTACTCTGAAGTTCAAGTCAGTAGCAAACACCTTAGAAGGCGGTCATGACGACCATGAAGGCCATGACCATGCGGAACACGGTCATGGCGACCACAAAGACCATGATCACGCTGAACACGATCATGACGACCACAAAGACCATGACCACGCTGAACACGATCATGATGACCACAAAGACCATGACCACGCTGAGCACGATCATGATGACCACGAAGGTCACGACCACCACGATCATGAAGGCCACGATCACTCAGAAGGTGGCCACGGTGAGTTCACTGTTGAGTACCACTATGAATGTTCAGATGTTGCTAAGCTAGACACAGTTAGCACTCAGTGGTTCTCTAAGTTCAGCAACACTGAAAAAATGACGGTGAACCTACTAACAGACACAGCTCAAGTACAAGAAGTGCTTAACGCAGAGCGTATTAGTTTCCGATTCTAATCACTCCTAGATCGGATTAAACGTAAAATAAACAGCCAGGTAAGTCATCGCTTACTTGGCTGTTCAAATCGGTGTGTTCCTGGGAATTTATGTTTCAAATTACTGTCCAGTAGATACACCGCTTTAATTATTGGAGCTAGCATGTCTTCTGACAGTTCATCACTTGTGGTCAAACTCGAAAATATCAGCTTTCGTTGGAAGCCTGAATTACCACCAACGTTAGAGATCCCCTCTCTTCACATCCAAGCCCAAGAGCACCTTTTTATTAAAGGGCCAAGTGGTTGTGGAAAATCAACTTTGTTAGGGCTACTGACCGGAATCAACCAAGCTGAGCAAGGAGAAGTCTCTATCCTTGATCAAGACCTCACTCAGCTTACACCTCGTCAAAGAGATAAATTCAGAGCCGATCATATTGGTTATATTTTCCAACAATTTAACCTGCTTCCTTATCTATCAGTTATCGATAACGTGACGCTTCCTTGCCAGTTTTCACAGATACGTAAACAGCAAGTCGCTGAAAGCCAGAAAAGCTTACAAGAGACGGCTCGAGAGTTGTTACTCAGATTAAAACTACCTCAAGCTTTAATGGACAAGCCCGTTACCGAGTTAAGCATCGGTCAACAACAACGTGTTGCTGCCGCTCGTGCTTTGATCGGCCAACCCAAAATCATTATTGCCGACGAGCCAACCTCGGCTTTGGATCATGACAACCGAGAAGCTTTTATCGAACTGTTGTTAGAACAAGCCAACCAGGCAGGTTCTACTCTTATCTTTGTTAGCCATGATCCAACACTAGAAAAGTTGTTCACTCGAACCATAGATTTAAAAACCGTTAACCAAGCTAAGGTTGTCGTATGAAAGTAATTACTCACTTAGCCTTAAAAAGCGTACTCAACCGTAAAGCCACAGCCATTCTAACTATTCTCACTGTGGCTGTATCCGTCATTCTATTACTCGGTGTGGAACGTGTAAGAACCGAAGCTAAGAGCAGCTTCGCCAATACGATTTCAGGTACTGACCTTATCGTCGGTGGCCGCTCTGGTCAGGTAAACCTGCTGCTTTATTCCGTATTTAGAATCGGTAATGCGACCAACAACATCGACTGGAAAAGCTATGAAGAATTTAGCCAGCACAACGCAGTAAAGTGGGCGATACCAATATCATTGGGCGATTCACACAAAGGCTTCCGTGTGATGGGTACAAATCATAGTTACTTTGAAAACTATCGCTATGGAAGTAAGCAATTACTTACTTTCCAACAAGGTAAAGAGTTTAATCAGCTATTTGACGTAGTGATTGGTGCCGACGTCGCGAAGAAGCTAGATTACAAAATAGGTGATCAAATCATTCTTGCGCACGGTATCAGTGATGTTGCGTTTAGCCGTCACGATAATCTGCCCTTCAAGATTGTGGGAATACTCGCGCCAACAGGAACACCAGTAGACAAAACCGTACACGTATCGCTAGAGGCAATCGAAGCAATTCATGTTGGCTGGGAATCAGGTGCCAACCTCGGGCACACACCGAATGCTGAAGCGCTAAAGCAACGTGACTTCCAACCGAAGCAGATTACCGCGATGATGGTTGGCCTTAAATCGAAGATCCAAACCTTCGCACTGCAACGAGAAATCAATAACTACCGCCAAGAACCTTTAAGCGCCATTATGCCGGGCATTGCGCTTCACGAATTGTGGGGAATGATGGCTGTAGCAGAACAAGCACTACTGATTGTTTCAGGGTTTGTTGTCGTCGCCGGTTTATTGGGCATGCTCAGTAGCCTACTCACTAGCTTGCAAGAAAGGCGCCGAGAGATGGCCATCCTACGTGCGATGGGCGCAAGACCTCGTCATGTGTTTGGTTTACTGATCAGTGAAGCCAGTGCGCTAACCTTCCTTGGCATTACATTAGGTGTTGCAGTATTGTTTGCGCTGATCGCAGTGGTTGCTCCTATTGTGCAACAAAGTTATGGTATCAACATATCGATATCCGCAATCACACCGCATGAGTGGAAACTGCTTATGCTGGTACAAGTTGCTGGAATCATTATCGGCTTTATTCCCGCTTTCAGGGCTTACCGCCAGTCATTGTCTGATGGCATGACGATTCGAATCTAAAATAGGAACCTACGATGCAACGCAAATTCCTACTGATACTTGGGCTACTTCTGTTCCCATTTATCAGTACAGCTCACGCTGAAACCACTCAGAATGACGAATCGGTATTAACACTTGAATGGATTGATTTGATTCCAGAATCAGAACGTGCTCAGCTAGATTCATTTGGTATGCCGATGGTTGACCACAATAGTATGGACAAACCTCAACAATCGACACTTGGTGCTGTTCGCCCAGAGCTGAATGGCAGCACAGTGAAGATTCCTGGCTTTGTGATTCCATTGGAAGGTGATGAGAATATGATCACTGAGTTTCTGCTGGTACCGTACTTTGGCGCATGTATCCACGTGCCACCGCCGCCACCGAACCAAATCATCTACGTGAAGTTCCCGAAAGGTGCACCAATACAGCAGTTATGGGATGTGATCTATTTGGTCGGAACGCTGAAAACTGAGTCAATCAGCCATGACTTAGCGCAAACCGGTTATCTTATTGAAGGTACTGCGATTGAAGAGTATGACGACATGTAGTCATTAGAAGGGTGGCTCAAGGATGAGCTGCCGTCACTGAACGAGTGTGATCATTCAATAACAGTTTAATAACGATAATTTTCTTCTGAATTACGCGATGTAATTAGATAAGTAAGCTAGAACAGCGACATAAGTCGCGAGTAATAACCCTATACTAAGCTGTTTCTTCAGCTTGTTATCATTGGCTTGATTCATAACTCCTCCTTGAGAATTACAACAAATTTAACATTTTATTATCACTAGCAAAAGTAAAATTTTGTTGAAACCTTCAACTCTGCACGCAAAATCTAGCCACCAATAAGATAAAGAGTTACATTTTAGACAGTTATACCAATCACAATAAGTAAGTGTTCAGAAATAGCGTAGGAAAAAGCCTTGAGAACAAGGCGGAGCTTTTTGATAAGTAGTTATTCTACAATCAAAAATTGTAGCTCAGTTATCAAGCGTTTTAACAAGCTAGGCTGAGCAATTATTTACTACGATTGGTTTTGAGTCGTCTCCTAACGGTACTCTTATGTCAAAAACCAAACAGCCAGTGATCATTGAGCATGCTAGCGACACACAGCATAAGCATGAGAAAAAGCCTCATATTGCCGACAGTGCCAGCAGAATGCTGCACATCGCACAAAGCTTCGGCCTCGATTCCTTAATTAGTCATAGTGCCAAGCCAAAGGATAAAGCTGAGAGTACGCTTATCGAACGGGCACTATTGCGAGAGAAAAAACGTAGAGAGCTTCGCCAAAAGAACCTAGAACAGATTCTAAAGTTGGCGCACTCTTCATGTAAGGATGAAGCGGCTGGAGACCCGGATCAGGACTGGCTATACCGTTTCTTCGACATGGCACAAGAGATCCACAATACATCGATGCAGAGGCTATGGGCTCAAGTACTGAAACGAGAAGTCACCAACCCAGGCTCGACGTCGATGAAGGCACTGCAAATCTTAAAAGACATGACGCCAAAGGAAGCACTGACCTTACAAAGAGCAGCTTCATTAGGCTGCAGTTTTGGTAGCGATAACAGCAGAAAGCTCTTACTCGGCTTTAAATCTCATGCTGGGCTATTCAACTTTGGCAAAAGGGACACCACCAACACCATCAACCTTGGTGGGCACAACCTGCCCTACTCCAGCTTGCTCCACTTGATAGAGCTCGGGATTATTCTGGGCACAGAATTAGAATCCGGAGAGATTGATTTCGATCCAGCCCTGCACCTAACCTATCAAGGTAAGAGCATGTCACTGGCACCATTATCAAAAGGCGTGAAGCTGGTTTACTACCGATTCAGCCCTACAGGCAATGAGCTTTGTACCTTGCTCGGTAACAAGCCAAACACGCAGTATTACGATCAACTGATTGCACTATTGAGCCAGAAATTCACAGTACAGACAGAAGTGAAAAGCAGCGTAAATTACACCGTCTAGACACTCGACGGAGCTAAAATAGACGGTGTAAAAAGTGAAGTATAGAGAGGAATAAAGAGAATCTAGAGGATAGGTTTCTTGTCTCGGTAAACTAAGGCTGCACTATTTATCGGTCGTGAATAAACAGATAAACAGCTGAGTAGCCTTAGTCATACCAACGATCTCAGTTGGCTAAGATATTTCGCTTCTCCAACGCATCAATACACAGTTCGACCAATTCATCGAGTGTCTTCTCACCTGCAGGTAGATCAATCTCAGGGTTCTGAGGCGCTTCGTACACTGAACTAATACCTGTAAAGTTCGGGATCTCTCCGGCACGTGCTTTCTTATACAGACCTTTAGGGTCACGCTGTTCGCAAACCTCTAATGGAGTATTGACGAACACCTCAAGAAACTCACCTTCCGGCAATAAATCTCTCACGAGTTGCCTTTCAGCTTGATGCGGAGAAATAAAGGCTGACAACACGATCAAGCCTGCATCTGCCATCAATTTAGCAAGCTCACCAATACGACGGATGTTCTCTCGACGATCTTGCTCAGAGAAGCCAAGGTCGCTACATAAGCCATGACGCACATTGTCACCATCCAATAAATAAGTATGGTAACCAAGCTGTGCCAAACGATTTTCTAATGCTCCAGCGACTGTCGATTTACCAGAACCAGACAACCCCGTGAACCAGAGCACGGCTGGCTTTTGTGATTTCAGATCCGCGCGAAATGTTTTATCAATCGAGTGTTGATGCCACACAACATTCTCATCTTTGGGTTTGAGTACTGCGGTCATAATTAGTCCTTTAAATAAACAGCATTAAAATGGGAAAAAATAAGGAATTAGGGTCAGCACCAAGCCCGAATATACAATCGAGATTGGAATGCCGATACGCAGATAATCCGTTAAATGGTAATTACCTACGCTATAAACAAGTAAGTTGGTTTGGTAGCCGTATGGAGAGATAAAACTGGCACTGGCACCAAACAGTACCGCCATGATGAACGGCATAGGGTCAACGCCATAACCTACTGCCATACTGTAGCCAATCGGAAATGAGAGTGCTGCAGCCGCATTATTGGTCACCAGCTCTGTCAAAACCAAAGTCATAAAGTAGGTAGCAACTAACGCACCGAATACGCCCCAGCCATTAAACGCCTCCATAAACATCAGCCCCATCCGCTCAGATAAACCCGATGAAATCATCAGTTGAGCAATAGAAAGTGCAGAGCCCACGATCACCACAATATCGACTGGGAAACGGCGGCGGAGCTCACCCAGTTGCACCACGCCAAATGCCACCAGCAACAGTAGAAAACCAGCTAAGCCTTTGATAATAGGTACTGCATCGATAAGGGCTAAACCAATCACGCTAGCAAAGCCGAGCAACACGAACGTCGATTTGTCGGCATCAAGCTTGGCACTCGAATCTAAGTCATTCATCAACACAAACTCTTTGTTGTGTTGTTGGCGCTGTTCTTCAAAGCGTTTACCTGGAACCAAAATCAAGGTATCACCAGCGGTCAATGTGATATTCCCTAGCCCACCTTCTAGGCGTTCATGGCCACGACGAATAGCAACCACAACCGCATCGAAACGATCTCTAAATTGGCTGGTTTTCAGGGTTTTGTTACAGAAGCTTGCCGACGAACTCACCACCACTTCAACAAAGCTCTGGCCATTCAAATGATGCTGACCAAACAGGGTTAAACCTTGGATTTCTTGCAGTGTTGCAACACTCTCTACATCACCACAAAACAGTAATCGATCACGAGCTTGAAGAATAAAATCAGGGTCAATCGACGCGGTGGTTTTACCGTCTCGAATCACTTCGGCTAAGAACAGTTTTCTAAGAGCTCTAAGATTATTTTCACTGACGCTACGGCCAACTAATGGAGAACCTGGCTCAACTCGCGCCTCGAGAAAGTAAGGCAGATCATCTTGAGATCCATCATCGTAGCTTGGTAGGAAGTAACTCAGCGGGATAAGGATCAACACACCACCGACCAACACCGCTAAACCGATCAAGGTCGGTGTGAAAAAGTTTAAACTTGGCAAACCCGCATCTTCAACAAAGCTATTGATGATCAAGTTGGTAGAGGTGCCGATCAATGTCAGGGTGCCACCTAAGATGGCAGCGTATGACAAAGGGATTAGCAGTTTAGATGGCGCATGCTGTTGATTACGTTTGATCGCCCCGATCAAAGAAACAACCACCGCCGTGTTATTAGTAAAAGAAGAAAGTAACGCTGTGGAAATACCCAACTTCGCAACCACGGTACCTAGCCTACCTTCAGAGATATTGCGGCTAACCCAACTGATTAAGCGAGTTTTCTCCAACGCACTTGATGCGAGGATCAGAAGAATTAAAGTCAGTAACGAGGAGTTAGTGAAGTTATTAGCCAAGCTCGACAAGTCGATCATGCCAGCCATAAAAGCAATAAACGCCGCGCCAGCAAATATAAAGCTTGGCTTAATACGGGTAACGAGCAGGCAAGTAATGATGCCGAGCAAAATCGCTAATACAAATCCTTGTTGCCACATATACCCGTCCTTTATGGCGGAAACGATCGGTTTCCGCCTAATTCAATAAGCTGTTACTTGGTCGTTTATGACTTCAGTAGTTGGCTTAGATCTTTGGCATCCCAATGAGGGAAATGTTTGCGAACCAATGCGTTGAACTCAAGTTCAAATGCAGAGAAGTTACCGACTTGCTGTTCAACAGAGTCCAAACGGTCTCGAATCAAACCCGCGCCAACCGTCACGTTGGTTAGTCGGTCGATAACGATGAAGCCACCGGTATCGGCACTTTCACGGTATTTATCCAGCGCGACAGTCTCGTTCAGTGACCATTCACACAAGCCAATGCCATTCAATGGCAACTCATCGACAGCGTGAGTCGATAGGTTGTTGATGTCGTATTGGTGACGAACCGTTTCAACCTGACCAACGGTTTTCTTGCCTGCGATCTTGATGTCGTAAGCTTTGCCCGGTCGCAATGGTTGCTCTGTCATCCACACGATGTCAGCCAATACGTGGTTAGTGGATTCAATCTGCGCGTTTTCTAGCACAATCAAATCACCACGACTGATATCAATCTCATCTTCAAGGGTCAGTGTTACTGCCAAGCCCGCTTGCGCAGACTCCAAATCACCATCAAAAGTTACAATGCGTGCAACCTTAGAGGTTTTACCCGACGGCAGCGCCTTGATTTCATCACCGACACTGACACGGCCAGAGGCAACGGTGCCAGCAAAACCGCGGAAGTCTAAGTTAGGACGATTGACGTACTGAACTGGGAATCGGAATTCACCTGCCGAACGCTTTTGGTCAATGTCGACGTTCTCTAACACTTCTAGCAGAGATGGGCCTTCGAACCATGCAAGCTCTTTACTTGGTGCAGCAACGTTGATGCCTTCAAGCGCCGATACTGGCAAGATCTGAATATTGGTTTCGCCTTCTAGGTTTTCTGCAAACTCTAGGTATTCATCGCGAATTTCTTCAAAACGATCTTGCGCGTAATCCACGAGATCCATCTTGTTTACAGCAACGATGAAATGCTTCAAACCAAGCAGGTTAGAGATAAACGAGTGACGACGTGTTTGATCCAGAACGCCCTTACGAGCATCAATCAAGATCACCGCCAGATCACACGTTGAAGCGCCTGTTGCCATGTTGCGCGTATACTGCTCATGCCCAGGAGTATCAGCAATAATGAACTTACGTTTTTGAGTCGAGAAGTAGCGGTAAGCCACATCGATCGTGATCCCTTGCTCACGCTCAGCCTGCAGACCATCAACAAGCAGTGCCAAATCAGGTTTCTCACCTGTCGTTCCCACTCGTTGGCTATCCGAGTGAACCGCCGCTAGCTGATCTTCATAAATCTGTTTTGTATCATGGAGTAAGCGACCGATTAGCGTACTTTTACCGTCATCTACCGAGCCACAAGTTAAAAATCTAAGCATAGATTTATGCTGATGCTGACTTAGATAACCTTCAATCCCTAGTTCAGCCAATTCGGCTTCTACTGCACTATTCATTTTTCTTTCCTTAGATTCTTAGAAATAACCTTGGCGCTTTTTCAGCTCCATAGAGCCCGACTGATCATGGTCAATCGCTCGACCTTGACGCTCACTAGACGTCGCCACCAGCATCTCTTCAATAATGCCCGTTAGCGTATTCGCCTCAGATTCAACCGCTCCGGTTAATGGGTAACAGCCTAAAGTACGAAAACGAACGCTTTTCTCTTCAATCACTTCACCTTCTTGCAGCTCCATACGGTCATCATCAACCATGATCAGCATGCCATCACGCTCAACTACAGGGCGTTTGTCTGAAAGGTAAAGTGGAACAATATCGATGCTCTCTAGATAGATGTATTGCCAGATATCGAGCTCAGTCCAATTAGATAGCGGGAAGACACGAATGCTTTCGCCCTTATTAACCTGACCGTTGTAGGTGTGCCAAAGCTCTGGACGCTGGTTTTTTGGATCCCACGTATGGTTCTTATCACGGAAAGAATAAACACGTTCTTTCGCACGAGATTTTTCTTCATCACGACGCGCACCACCAAAAGCCGCATCGAACCCATACTTGTTTAACGCCTGCTTAAGGCCCTGTGTTTTCATGATGTCAGTGTGCTTCGAAGAACCATGTACAAATGGGCTACAACCCATCTCAATACCTTCTGGGTTCTTATGTACTAAAAGGTCGAAGCCGTACTTTTTAGCCGTACGATCACGAAACTCAATCATCTCGCGGAATTTCCAATCCGTATCTACATGCAATAGCGGGAATGGAATCTTGCCTGGATAAAACGCTTTGCGAGCTAAATGAAGCATCACAGAAGAATCTTTTCCGATGGAGTACATCATCACTGGGTTATCAAACTCAGCCGCTACTTCACGGATAATATGAATACTTTCCGCTTCGAGCTGTTTTAGGTGGGTTAAACGTTCTTGGTCCATTTCAGTGCTTCCTTTAAGGCTCGCGTTACGAGCAATTCATTACTTGGTCTTGCCAAGCATGGGATTTAACTCATCCACTTGAGTGAATGGGAGTATTGGCACTAGAAGAAAACAGAAGCTTCGTGTTGAGCTATCCTTGCTATTCGTCTGCCTGATACGTCCTTGATATAGGCATTATGACGAGCCTCTCATATTACTGGAAATTCTAAAATTTCATTTTTTATTCGAAAAGCTGATAAGGGATTGAATTTATCGATAAGCAGGTGAAATGAATGGACTAATATTATCGATATCAGTTGCACATCGATTAATCAGGTTTGGGAGGCGTCTTGCAGAACACCATAAAGTAGTCGATCTAAGTCACGAATTAACATTCGTTGTAATCATTGTTTCATTCCATTTTGTTACATTACGCAACGAATTTTCTACTATCCACTTTGGAGCTACAAAATGAAAGTTGCAATGAAACCTTTGTCATTGGCTGTGCTTGCGGGTCTTGGTTTGACTCTAGCAGGCTGTACAACAACACCAGATACCGATGAAGTGATTAAACTACGTGTCGTAGAGACAACGGACATCCATACCAACCTAATGGATTACGATTACTACAAAGACAAGCCATCGAAAAAAATCGGCTTAGCACGTACTGCAACTCTAGTAAAAGAAGCTCAAAACGAAGTAACCAACAGCGTATTAGTTGATAACGGTGACTTGCTGCAAGGTAGCCCAATGGGTGACTACATGGCAGACAAAGGCATCGAAGCGGGTGAAGTTCACCCTGCATACAAAGCTATGAACCAGCTAAGCTACGACGCTGCAAACCTAGGTAACCACGAATTCAACTACGGTCTTGATTTCCTAGAAGAGTCAATCAACGACGCTGATTTCCCGTACATCAGTGCTAACGTTTACGACGCAAAAACCAAAGAACACTACTTCACACCTTACATCATCAAGACGCACACGTTTGAAGATACTGCTGGTGTAGAGCACGAAGTAAAAGTGGGTTACATCGGTTTCGTTCCACCACAAATCATGACGTGGGATAAGAAGAACCTTGAAGGTAAAGTAATCGCTCGCGATATCATTGAGACAGCTAACGAGTTAGTGCCTCAAATGAAAGCGGAAGGCGCTGAAGTTATCGTTGCTATCCCTCACTCAGGCGTATCAACGGACCCATACAGAAATGGCGAAGAGAACTCAACGTTCTACCTATCTGAAGTAGACGGCATAGATGCAATCGCATTCGGCCACTCTCACGCAGTGTTCCCAGGTAAAGGTTTTGATGACATTCAAGGCATCGACAACGAAACTGGCACAATGAACGGCGTTGCAGCAGTAATGCCAGGTCGTTGGGGTAGCCACGTTGGTGTTATGGACCTAACACTTGCACAAAAAGACGGTAAGTGGGAAGTAGTAAAAGGCCAATCAGAAGCACGCCCTATCTACGACAAGATCGAGAAGAAATCACTTGCAGATGCTGATGAAGGCATCGTAACAGCACTAGAAAAAGACCACGCAGGTACTCGTGAGTTTGTTAACCAACCAATTGGTAAAGCAGACGACGTGATGTACAGCTTCCTGTCTCTAGTACAAGACGATCCAACAGTGCAGATTGTTAACCTTGCACAGAAAGATTACGTTGAACAGTTCATCCAAGGTGACCCAGACCTAGACGGTACACCAGTACTTTCTGCTGCTGCGCCATTCAAAGCCGGTGGCCGTAAGAATGACCCAGCGAACTTCACTGAGGTTGAATCTGGCCAACTGACATTCCGTAACGCGGCTGACTTATACCTTTACCCGAACACGCTAGTTGCAATGAAGGTAACAGGTCACGAAGTAAAAGAGTGGCTTGAGTGTTCTGCTGGCCAATTCAACCAAATCGATGTGAACTCAACAGCACCACAACAGCTGATTGAGTGGGATAACTTCCGTACTTACAACTTCGATGTTATCGACGGTGTGGATTACCAAATCGACGTAACTCAGCCTGCGAAATACGATGCAAACTGTAAAGTGGTTAACCCTGATTCTCAGCGTATTGTTGGCCTAACTTACCAAGGTAAGCCAATCGACATGAAGCAAGACTTCCTGATCGCAACCAACAACTACCGAGCTTACAGCGCTAAATTCCCAGGCACAGGTGAAGACTTCATCGCATTTGATGCACCAGATGAGAACCGTACTGTACTGGCGAACTACATCTCTCGCGTAAGCAAAGAGCAAGGCCAAGTGAGCCCAAGCGCAGATAACAATTGGTCATTTGCACCAATCAAAACGGATAACAAGCTAGATATCCGCTTTGAAACATCTCCAAGCGACAAAGCAGCAGAGTTCATTAAAGAGAAAGGTCAATACCCGATGAAACGTGTTGCGACTGACGATGTTGGTTTTGCTGTTTACCAGATTGACCTAACTAAATAGATTGCTTAAGTAATCCATAGTTAACGTTCTGAAAGGCTGAGTTTTACGACTCAGCCTTTTTCTTTTCTTCTAAATGTTCAGCCCAAAGCCCTAATTTTCGAACGACAAACTCTCGTTCAACCCGCTTCCAAATGCCACGCCTTCAGCTTCAAAACAGCAGTCAAACAGCACGACTCAAACCACCAATTGAATGAATCCAACACAAAAAAACACTAATCAGCTGTAAGTTTTTATCTGCTCCTCCTGTCTATTTAATTTACTACACTCAATGAATGGTGGTTAAGCCATTCATCTATAGGATAGATAAGGACATTTAATGAGCACCGTCGAGAGCATTCAAGCATGGTTACATTCAGGGGAGGAGTCGCTGCTATGGCTGATGCTTGGCATTATCGCGCTTTCTTACCTGCTTGAAGATCTTGCGATTGTTACCGCTGCCGGTTTAGCCACTCAAGGGCTCATTCCTCCTCAATATGCTCTGCTTGCCATTTTCATCGGTATTGCCACAGGTGACTTGGGCCTCTACTACCTAGGAAAATCAGGACGTTACTTCCGAGGCGTTCGATATAAAGCCCTCACCAATAAGTACTTTCGTTCGCTTCGTACCAAATTACGCCAAAACGCATTCAGCAGCCTTTTTGCTATCCGCTTTATTCCTGGGCTACGCACCGTTGGTTTTACTCTGAGTGGCTTTTTCGCCATCCCACTGCCTACTTTCTTATTTGCCGTCATCAGCGCAACTGCGCTCTGGACTGGCATTGTCTTCTCTGCCATCTACTATTTAGGGACATCAGCCTGGCTGCAAGCCTCTGAATATCAATGGATCATCATCCCGTGTGCCATCGTTTTGCTGTTTATCGGCAATCGATTAATGAATAAAACCTACTCTAGAGGGCTATCATGAGTTCACCGCAAGATATTCGCATCATTCCCGCACATCAAATTAATGCAGGTATGCCTCTGCTTGAAAAAGATACCGTGCGAAGTGTCTCTCCTTATGAGTTTCTTCCGACTTGGTTCTTCTACACGCCAGTGGTCATTCAAAGCCTGATGCAAGGGTTACGGCACTTTGACTGGGCGCTGCCGCTCATCGCCAATCCGAGCATCAAACTCAGTGGCATGGTCGGCGAATCAAAACACGAGATATTAAGCCTTGCCGGATCTTCAAGTCAGCGTTGGATCTCACCGTTTATCACCCTAACCAAAACGGATCTCAGCAGTAAAAAACAAGCCGAAGACGCACGCAGCGCACTCATACAAACGGATCTTGATTTCCCGATTGTGGCTAAGCCGGATCTTGGCTGTCGAGGTGTCGGAGTTAAGCTGATCAACACACAAGATCAACTTGAGCAGTATGTTGAATCTTTCCCAAATAATGCTCGCTTTCTACTGCAGAAAAAGGCGCCTTATCAAGCCGAAGCGGGTGTTTTCTATGTTCGTTACCCAAACAAAAAGCAAGGCGAGATCATCTCGATCACACTCAAATACGCACCAATGGTGATGGGTGATGGCAAGTCGACACTCAAACAGTTAATTGAAAATAGCCCGCGCGCTGGGCAACTCAGCCACCTGTATCTACCAAGGCATAAAGATAAATTGGATCAAGTGCTCGCAGAGGGTGAAGAGTTCCAACTCGCGTTTGCAGGCAGCCATAGCCGTGGCTGTATCTTCCGAGACGGTAATCAATACATCACTCAGGCTCTAACAGAACGCTTAGACGAGATATTCGACGACTTCGATGGCTTTCACTTTGGTCGACTCGACGTCAAGTTTAAAGACATGTACAGCCTAATGAACGGTGAGGATTTCACGATTCTTGAGGTCAATGGCGCAAGCAGTGAGGCTGGACATATCTGGGATCGCAACACCCCATTACGAGAGATATTTTCTACGCTACTCCTGCAATATCGCATTCTTTTTGATATTGGCGCTCAGCAAAAACAACGAGGCCACCAATCCCCTTCTTTCAAGAGCTTATTTGCGGCGTGGCAAGAAGAGCGACGTCTTGTTCAACAATATCCGACTACCGACTAACTTTGCACGAGGATCATGAATGAACCCCATAGCCCAACCGAGCGCCCTTACTTCTTTCTCTCCTAGTATCAAGGGAGCGGTAGAGATATTGAATCAGGGTCTAGAGTTTTTGTTAGCGATTTCTGACAGCGATTACCTGACACGAGCAAAGCCACACGTTACAAGCTCTATCGGTGAACATACTCGTCACACACTGGATCTTTTTCACGCCTTGATTTTAAAAGAGGATGAGGCCGTTGATTACAACACTCGTCGTCGTGGTCATCCTGTCGAATACGACCGCTCTATTGCAGTCAAAGAGATCCACTATGTGATCAACTGGCTTGAACGATTAGACCGTCGAGATCTCGAAGCGCCTATCATGATCCAAACCGAAGTTTCGATGGACGCTCAAGTGTTCGCAAGCCTGCCTTCAACGCTCGAAAGAGAGGTCACATTTGCCGCACTGCATGCCAATCATCATTACGCGATGATCAAGGTGATCACCACCTTCCTAGACGTAGAGACCTGCAACACCTTTGGTTATGCCCCAACCACCAGCAGCTATCTGAGGGAGCAATAATCATGTGTTCAGTATCTTGGCTACTTGAAGACAATGGCTATCAGGTCTTCTTTAATCGTGATGAACAAAAGACGCGAGCACTGGCAATGCCACCCAGACAATATCGAGTCAACGGTGTCGATATCATTATGCCACTCGACCCAACTGGCGGCGGTAGCTGGATAAGTATCAATGAGTTCGGGCTTTCGCTATGCCTACTCAATAACTATCAAGGCACAGTGCCCGTTGGTCCTTTAGTAAGCCGCGGTTTGCTACTTAAAAACCTATCATCGAGTCGTAATATCAGTCAGCTATCTGAAGCGTTTCACAAGCTAGACCTACACTCTTTTGCCCCATTTACCTTGCTAGCTTTCGCGCCCAATCTAACCCAACACAATGGTCTGGTTATCGCCTACATGTGGGATGGTATTCAACAGAAAATAGTCGACACTGATTCTCCACTCTTCTCATCCGGTGTTGATTTAGAGCGAGTGCAAGCCTACCGACAAGCAAAATATGATCAGCTCATGGCGGCAGGTAAGAATCAACAGAACTTACTGATGTTCCACTCTCACCATCACAATGAGCAACCTCATTTAGCGACCTGTATGCATCGCGAAGACGCACATACCGTGAACTTTACACACTTACGTAACCTGCATGGTCAAGCCTCTATGTTTTATGCACCCGGCTCACCATGCGAACCCATTAAACCATGTCAGATAAATCAGCAGCGCTTTACCTTTGATTTATCACCCGCAATCAATCTATAGATGGAGTCCATCATGAGAAAACTATTCACCATGGTTCTGCTACTTGTTAGCCCGTACGTATTTGCCGCCGATGAAATCTACACAGGATTCTTTAGCAGTAAGGCGCTCGATGGCTACGACACTGTGGCTTATTTCACTTCAGGCAAGCCCATCGAAGGCAGTAACAAATTCAGCACCGAGTACAAAGGCGCGGACTGGTATTTCTCTTCTGAAAAGAATCTGACTTTATTTGTTAATAATCCTGAAAAATATGCCCCTCAATATGGTGGCTATTGCGCTTGGGCAGTATCAGCGAAGAGCGACTTTGCACCGAGTGACCCACATCAATGGACGATTGTTGATAACAAGCTTTACCTCAACTACGACCAAGAGATTAAGCAGCGCTGGGAACAAGACCAAGCACAGCATATTCAACAAGCCGATAAAGTTTGGCCGCAACTGATTAAGTAAGGTAATTTCATTATGATTGATAGTCCTTTTCGTTTACCACGTTACACGCCTTTTGGTTTAGGTGAGTCTGTTGTCGAGTGGGCAACTGGGCTATCTAAGCTAGACCGACTCTACCAAGATCGTAAAAACGAGTTATCTAGCTTCGAATTCATGAGTTACACTCTGTCGGCGCTCAATATCGACTACTCGGTTGCATCGGGAAGCACGGAAAACATCCCGGAAGAAGGGTCTGTCGTGATTGTGGCGAACCACCCGCTTGGCGCCATCGAAGGCGTGATCCTTGCCGATCTCGTAGGATCAGTAAGAAAGGATGTGAAGGTGCTGGCCAATGAGTTACTTAAGCGCCTGCCTGAACTGGATGATCTTTTCATCGGTGTCGATGTCTTTAACAGTAAAGAATCGAAACGCACCAATGCCAAAGCGATTCGAGATGCCAATCGTCATTTGGCTGATGGTGGACTATTGATTGTATTCCCAGCAGGTGAAGTATCAAGCTACCGTAAAGGGGCAAAAACACTGACAGACATCGAGTGGAGCAAGTCGGTAGCGAAATTCGTCAAACGTCACCAAGCCACCACGGTACCTATCTTTATCAATGGCAAGAACAGTGAGCTTTTCTATCAAGCGGGTCGTGTTCATCCACTGTTGAGAACCGCTCTACTCGGGCGTGAACTTCTTAATAAACAAGCGACAACTATCTCTATCTCGATTGGCTCATCGATTCCATATTCAGAGATAAAATCGTTTGAAAAAGAGATGGATATCGTCAACTACCTACGACTTAATACCTATCTAATGAGTCAACAAGACAGCCCGAGCACGCCCATCCACGCACCTTCTTTTGATACCCAAGTGATTGCGCCTATTCCGCCAGAAGTGTTGGCAATAGAGGTCGATTCTCTTCCGGAAGATATGAAGTTACTTGAGCAAGGGGACTTCGAGGTCTACTGCACGCCTAGCCACTCTATTCCTAACTTAATGCGCGAGATTGGTCGAGTAAGAGAAGAAAGCTTTAGAGAAGTCGGAGAAGGCAGTGGGCTGGCCTGTGATTTAGATGAGTATGACCTTTACTACCATCAACTGTTTGTGTGGAATAAAACCAAGGCAGAACTGGTCGGGGCGTATCGACTCGGTATGGTCGACAAACTCATCGCAGAGCACGGGCTTGATCAGCTTTACTCTCGTAGCCTGTTTAACTACAACCAAGAATTCATTGATACGTTAGAAAACAGCATTGAACTAGGGCGATCGGTAGTAAGTAAACCTTACCAAAAGAGCCTGAACTCACTGTTACTATTGTGGAAAGGCATTGCGACCTTTGTGTCTCGTCACCCTCAATATACCCATCTGTTCGGCCCAGTCAGTATCAGCAATGATTACAGCCACAATGCGCGTCTGTTGATCGCGACCACGTTATCAATCCACCATTATGATGAGGAAAAGGCGAATTTGGTTTCACCTTCGTCACCACTCAATACCAGCAGTCATGTGTTCTGGCAAAATCACCTGCTCTCTTCACTGGCGAGTGTGCCTCTGCTCTCTAAAGTGTTAGCACGCATGGAGCAAGGTAAAGGCCTGCCGGTACTGCTGCGCCAATATCTAGGGATGAACGGTAAACTGGTGTGTTTTAATGTCGACCCATCGTTTAATGATGTCTTGGATGGCTTGATTGTGGTGAACCTTAAAAAGGTACCACTGAAGACTCTGGGTAAATACATGGGCAGAGAGCTTGCTCAAGATTACCTAGAGCAACACGCACGCCGCTGATTTATCCCGCTCTGTACCTCTCTCCAAATAAGTGCGATGATTTCGGCACTTATTTGGGTTAGGTTATTTTCATGCACACCTCTTTTATCGAACAACTACAAAGCTTCGACTTCTCTGAAAGCCAGATTGAATCTCTAGTTGCTGTCGCCAAGCCACTTGAGTTGCCAACCAGACACATCTTGATCAATCAAGGTGAGATGGCGAGTTCAATCTACTTTGTACTTGAAGGCTTGTGTCATGCCTGCTACCTCACTGATGATGGTAAGCAATACAGTAAAGAGTTCTATTGGGAACAAGATTGGATCATCGGCTTTGAGAGTCTGATAAAAAGCCAAGCGTCCCCTTACCTATTAGAAACGCTGACTCCCATCACCATGTTAGAGCTGCCAATGAATGCGGTTATCGAGTGGCGTGCATCAAATAATCCTTTGTATTTAAAGCTGTTAGAAACACAGCTGATGCATAAGGAAAACAAAGAACGCTTCATGCTGCTCTATACACCAGAGCAACGTTATCAGCTGTTCTGCGAGCACTATCCCGACCTTGAGCAGCGCTTAAATGACAATCAAATTGCCGCTTATCTAGGAATCACCGCAATCAGCCTGAGCAGAATTAAAGGTCGAATTAACAATAGTTAATGCCAACAATCATCACGCATAGTACATTCAGAGCATCGATAATCTCTGGATGTAAACATGATCACTTGGCACTCAATTCCCTTCTCTGAACTTTCAACACAGCAGCTTTATCAACTACTTCAATTACGAGTAGATGTGTTCGTCGTTGAACAAAATTGCCCTTATCCAGAACTCGACGGTAAAGATACACTCGCGGGTGTTGAACACTTACTTGGCTATGCTGATGCAGAGTTAGTGGCGTGTGCACGCTTGTTACCACCAGGAACTTCTTACGACAACACGAGCATCGGTCGAGTGGCAACGAAGCAATCGGCAAGAGGTGATGGTTTAGGCCATCAATTGATAAAAGAAGCGTTAACACGCTGTGAGGCTCTTTGGCCAAGCACGACTATCGATATTGGTGCGCAACAACACCTAGAAGATTTCTATGCGAGCCACGGCTTCAAAACGATCTCTGAGATGTACTTGGAAGACGATATTCCGCACATTGATATGAGATTAGAGAAGTAATGTCGAATATCACTGTCGGTATCCTATTGCTGATTGCAGGTAATTTGTTTGCCTCGCTTTCCGACGTAGCGGTAAAGCTGTTAAATGGCGAAGTACCGCCCTTACAGTATATTTTTTTCCGACAGTTGATATCTCTGCTCATCATCACCCCTTTGTGGCTACAGCAGAAAAAAGAACAACGGCGCTTACAGCAGGCTAAGGTAACCTTCATTCGAGGTCAGTTAATTCTGATCGGCAGTGGGTGCATGGTGGTCGCGATCACTCACTTGTCTTTGGCAACCGCCAACGCAGTATTTTATGTCGCGCCTTTACTGATGTTGCCGCTCTCAATGTTGCTATTGAAAGAGCAACCGGCACTCGGCAAGGTTATCGGCACAACCATAGGTTTTATTGGTGCATTGATTGTCTTGAGGCCATCACAATTTCATTGGGCAGCACTGTTTGCTTTGGGTACAGCACTCACTCTCGCACTCTTTAATGTACTCGTAAGAAAGCTTCCTAGTGAGCAAACGGTGGTCACTACGCTGTGGTGGACAACCTTATTCTCTATTCCAGCCTCATTAGTACTGTGCTTCTTATACTGGCAGCCGGTGTCTGTGGAGCATTTGGGATACATAGCATTAAGTGCGACGCTAATCTTAAGCTACAACGGCCTTGCGGTTGCTGCCTATCAAAAAGCACACTCTAGCCAAATTGCCTTGGCTGAGTATTCAGGATTGGTGTTTGTCGCGCTAATAGGTGCAATATGGTTCGATGAGATTCCGGATACATTAACCTTTATCGGAATCATGCTTATCATCTTGCCACTCGCCCCTTTCAAGCGACCAAAAAAAAGAGCTAATGCTTAGCTCTTTTCTATCGTTTATCTGTGTCTGGTGAAGCGCTTTAACTCAGGCTCACTATTCATCTACTTACTGCGACCAAAGCCACCATCGGATAAGCGGAAGAACATCACCGAAGTATCGCCTTTCTCTAGCTGAAGAATGTCCAACTGCCCAGTTTCAGCAAGTTTGAAACGAACCAGTTGGCCTTTACGAATCTGACTGAGTGGCTTATCTGCACCTTCAATACGCACTAACGCATTCAAGTCAGACAATGGCAAATCGTTGTTTCGAAAAACCTGCGCTAACGTATCCCCTTGCTTAACAAGGTACTCCTGCCAATTTTTGTTACTCGGTTCTGATGAACTGCTCTTGGCATTTTGCTGTTCGCTTAAGCCGACGGTGTTTATTTCAAGCTCAACGCGCGATGTTGTTGGAGCTGTGTCTACTTTAGGTTCTGGTAGCGGCACAAAAAGTAATATCAGTACGATCGGAGAAATCACCATCAACAGTCTTTGGTGTAACTTCGGCAATGAGCCCCAAGTTTGCGCTGTCGAGGTTTTCAATTTCTTCACATCGATCGAACTCAATTTCTCTTTGACCTTATTCAGTCGATCCTTGAATTCTGCTAAGTGGTCAACTTTCTGTTTTTTCTTTTGACGACGATTCATACCACTGCGTCCTATACATTGAATAACTACAGTATAAAAACCAAAGTACCAACAGTATAGATCTTTCCGTCACAACAAGGCCCAAAGCGAGAAAATTGACATGGCTGTGATTTGGGCACGGTAAAGCGCAAGTGATCAGGGACTAGCCGTTTCTTCACGCTGCTAATACTGGTATTCTTACCCTTTTCGTACTGACAAAAAGAGTGACTTTTCATGTCTGAAGTAAAATTTGAAACTGTAGAGCAAAAAGCTAGCTACGGTATCGGTCTACAAATGGGCCAACAACTTGCTGGTTCTGGTCTTGAAGGCCTAAACGTTGACGCAATCGCTGCTGGTATCGCAACAGCTCTAGTTGGCGACATGCCAGCTATCGAAGTTGACGAAATCAACAACGCACTACAAGAGCTACACACTCGCGGTGAAGCTGCACGTCAAGAACTAGCTAAAGCTGCTGCTGCTGACGGCGAAGCTTTCCTAGCTGACAACGCTCTTCGTTCAGAAGTAACGGTTCTTGAGTCTGGTCTTCAGTACGAAGTACTAACTGAAGGTACTGGCGAAATCCCAACTGCAGACAAGCAAGTACGTGTTCACTACCACGGCGAACTAACTGACGGTACTGTTTTCGACAGCTCTGTATCTCGCGGTCAACCTGCTGAATTCCCTGTAACTGGCGTAATTCAAGGTTGGGTACAAGCTCTACAAATGATGCCTGTTGGCTCTAAGTGGAAGCTATACATCCCTCAAGATCTAGCATACGGTGAGCGTGGCGCAGGTGCTGCAATCCCACCATTTGCTGCTCTAGTATTTGAAGTAGAACTTCTAGCTATTCTTTAATTTTTATAAAAACCTTTAGTAAAACAAAATACTATTGGCAAATAAAATTGAAATAATCCAACGGCGATGTGACTACATCGCCGTTTTTCGTTTATAGTGAATAGGTCGATTACTTTATTACTTAAGGAAGAATAATGAAGAAAATACTCATCACTATGCTCAGCAGCCTTGCTGTTGTCTCTTGCGCTAGCACTAGCGACTCTGAACAAACCAGTTCATCATCAGATACCAACTATTCCCAACTATCCCAAACTGCACTGATGGCTGCAGTGAATATGTGGTCTCAGCAGAACGAAACAACACCGCTTGTGGATACGGTAGCTGACCAAGCTTCTGTTACCAGCGACCAAGCAGTTGGCGGTATTGGTTCAATGTTAGCCCTTGCACAAAACTCTCTTGGCACAGCCGACAACAAAGAACTCGCGACACTTATTCCAGGCATGTCGAGCCTTGAGTCTACGGGGCTATCATCGCTACTAAGCTCACAAGGTGCCGTTGAAAGTGCGTTTTCTGGATTAGGCATGGATCCATCAATGGTTACGACATTTGCGCCAATCATTCTTCAAGCATTGCAGTCACAAGGTGCGACGAGCGGCCTGATGGATTCACTTTCAGCTATATGGCAATAATCGTTAGTTATTAATAGCTAGCTTAAAATCTAATAAGGGCACTTCGGTGCTCTTTTTTGTGCGTGGAAGAAAAGATATTTGAGATACGAGATACGAGATACGAGATACGAGATACGAGATACGAGATACGAGATACGAGATACGAGACATTTTTGAAAATTGGAGCAGATAAGACAAGCAAAAAGTGCCAAACATCATGGTGCAATTTCTATTATCTTTTCCTTGTTCTACAGACACAAAAAAGCCGAGCTAATGCTCGGCTTTTGTATTAAGAATCTAGTATAGATTACTCAGCAGCTTCTTCAGCAGCTGGGCGGTCTACAAGCTCAATGTAAGCCATTGGAGCTTTATCACCAGTACGGAAACCACATTTAAGAATGCGAGTGTAACCACCTTGGCGAGCCGCGAAACGCGGGCCTAGTTCATTAAATAGTTTTGCCACAACTTCGTTATCACGAGTGCGAGCAAATGCAAGACGACGGTTAGCAACACTGTCTGTCTTAGCTAGGGTAATCAATGGCTCAATTACGCGACGTAGTTCTTTTGCTTTAGGCACGGTAGTTTTAATAACTTCGTGACGAACAAGAGAGCTAGCCATGTTGCTGAACATCGCTTTGCGATGACTGCTGTTGCGGTTGAGTTGACGACCACTTTTACGATGGCGCATGACCTAATCCTTCTAACTTTTCGATTAATCTTCAGCGATTGACGCTGGTGGCCAGTTTTCTAGACGCATGCCTAGAGAAAGACCACGTGAAGCAAGCACATCTTTAATCTCTGTAAGAGATTTCTTACCAAGGTTTGGCGTTTTAAGTAGCTCAACCTCAGTGCGCTGTACAAGATCACCGATGTAGTGAATCGCTTCTGCTTTCAAACAGTTAGCAGAGCGAACTGTTAGTTCAAGATCGTCTACAGGACGTAGTAGGATAGGATCGAATTCTGGCTTCTCTTCCTTCTCCTCAGGTACACGTACATCACGAAGATCTACGAACGCATCCAATTGTTCAGCTAAAATAGTAGCTGCACGACGGATTGCTTCCTCAGGTTCTAGAGTACCGTTCGTTTCCATATCGATAACAAGCTTGTCTAAATCAGTACGTTGTTCTACACGTGCCGCTTCTACAGCGTAAGCGATTTTATCAACCGGGCTGTAAGTAGCGTCAACTAGTAGACGACCGATAGGACGCTCATCTTCTTCAGTATGGATACGAGCTGAAGCTGGAACGTAACCACGACCACGTTCTACTTTGATACGCATAGCGATCTCAGCGTTGTCATCCGTTAGGTGACAAATTACGTGCTCAGGGTTAGCGATCTCTACATCACCATCGTGGGTGATGTCACCTGCAACAACAGGGCCTGAGCCTGATTTGTTCAGTGTAATAAACACTTCATCTTTGCCTTCAGCAACGCGTACAGCCAAACCTTTAAGGTTTAGAAGGATTTCCAGGATATCTTCCTGAACGCCTTCTTTAGTGCTGTATTCGTGTAGCACACCTTCAATTTCAACTTCTGTTACGGCACAACCCGGCATAGAAGATAGAAGAATGCGGCGAAGAGCATTACCTAGAGTGTGGCCGAAACCGCGCTCTAATGGCTCAAGAGTTACTTTCGCGTGTGTCGTATTGATCTGTTCAATGTCAACAAGACGCGGCTTAAGAAATTCTGTTACAGAACCCTGCATTGTGTCCTCTCTTTTTTTAACCTTACTTAGAGTAAAGTTCGACGATCAAGTGTTCATTGATGTCAGCTGATAGGTCAGAACGCTCAGGCATACGCTTGAATGTACCTTCCATTTTGCCAGCATCTACTTCAATCCAAGTTGGCTTTTCACGTTGTTCAGCAACTTCTAGAGCCGCTTTAATACGAGATTGCTGTTTAGCTTTCTCGCGGATAGAAACAACGTCGTTTGCCGCTACTTTGAAAGAAGGAACGTTTACAACTTTACCGTTAACTAGAATAGACTTGTGGCTAACTAGTTGACGAGATTCAGCACGAGTAGCGCCAAAGCCCATACGGTAAACTACGTTATCAAGACGACCTTCAAGAAGCTGAAGCAGGTTTGCACCTGTGTTGCCTTTAAGACGTGCAGCTTCTTTGTAGTAGTTGCGGAATTGTTTTTCTAGAACGCCGTAGATACGACGAACTTTTTGCTTCTCACGAAGCTGAACGCCATACTCAGA
The DNA here is from genome assembly GCF_041471665.1 of Vibrio sp. 10N.261.51.F11. Lineage (NCBI taxonomy): Bacteria > Pseudomonadati > Pseudomonadota > Gammaproteobacteria > Vibrionales > Vibrionaceae > Vibrio > Vibrio sp. 10N.261.51.F11. Next base: position 75,045 of record NZ_JBFROW010000071.1, read on the forward strand.
TAGACGACCGCGACGAGCGCCGTGTACACCTGGTGCGTTATCAATTTTACACTTGGTATCGATCGCACGGACACCAGACTTAAGGAATAAGTCAGTACCTTCGCGACGGCTAAGCTTAAGCTTAGGACCCAAATATCTTGCCATGATCTTTCTCCAATATTCCTAGAAACGAAACTTAAACGCGACGTTTCTTAGGTGGACGACAACCGTTATGAGGGATTGGTGTCGCATCAACAATGTTAGTGATACGGAAACCAGCAGCGTTCAGTGCACGAACAGTAGATTCGCGACCTGGACCTGGACCCTTAACCATAACTTCCAAGTTCTTTAGGCCATATTCTTTAGCCATTTCACCACAACGCTCAGCTGCAACTTGTGCTGCGAACGGAGTAGATTTACGAGAACCACGGAAACCTGAACCACCTGCTGTAGCCCATGCAAGAGCGTTGCCTTGACGGTCAGTGATAGTTACGATTGTGTTGTTGAAAGAAGCATGAATGTGCGCTACGCCATCAGCTACTTGCTTGCGTACGCGCTTACGCGCGCGAGTTGGTTGTTTTGCCATTGTACTCTACCTTATCCGACTATTTCTTGATCGGCTTGCGCGGACCCTTACGGGTGCGAGCGTTGGTTTTAGTACGCTGTCCACGTAGTGGTAGACTGCGACGATGACGAAGACCGCGGTAACAGCCAAGGTCCATAAGACGCTTGATGTTCATCGATACTTCACGACGTAGATCACCTTCTACAGTGTACTTAGCTACACCATCACGCAGTTGATCGATCTGCTCTTCAGTTAGTTCACTGATCTTAGCATCTTCAGCAATACCCACTTCAGCTAGAATAGCTTGAGAGCGAGTTTTACCGATACCGTAGATTGCAGTAAGTGCAATTACAGAATGCTTATGATCAGGAATGTTAATGCCGGCTATACGGGCCATTATTCACTCCTAAGGGGTTCATAAAAGAATTATCCGCAGCAAAGCCCGTTATGGATACGCTGCGGCATACTACTTCTTTTGCACGCAAAAGGTAGGCCGAGGAATATACTCGACTCTACCTTGTATTTCAAGTAAAAATTTCTGCTAATTAGCCTTGGCGTTGCTTATGCTTTGGCTCACTGCAAATCACGCGAACGACACCGTTACGCTTGATAACTTTACAGTTACGGCAGATTTTTTTAACGGAAGCACGAACTTTCATTGCTAAACTCCGTAAATGGAATCGAAATTGTTACCACCGAATTAACGGCCGTAACCCTTCAGATTCGCTTTCTTTAACACAGAATCATACTGTTGTGACATCAGATGAGTCTGTACCTGTGCCATGAAATCCATGATAACTACCACTACGATTAGTAGTGATGTGCCGCCAAAGTAGAAACGAACGTTCCACGCGACCATCATGAACTCAGGAATCAGACATATAAAAGTAATGTATAGAGCGCCCGCAAGGGTTAGTCTAGTCATCACTTTATCGATATATTTCGCTGTCTGCTCACCTGGGCGGATACCGGGTACGAATGCACCAGACTTCTTCAAGTTATCAGCTGTTTCACGTGGGTTAAACACCAACGCTGTATAGAAGAAACAGAAGAAGATTATAGCTGCTGCATAAAGCATTACATACAAAGGTTGACCTGGGCTAAGAGCTAATGACACGTCAGTTAACCAACCGAACGCGCTGCTTTCACCATTTTGACCAAACCACTGCGCTAATGTTCCTGGGAACAAAATAATACTTGATGCGAAAATCGCTGGAATAACACCTGCCATATTAATCTTAAGAGGCAAGTGAGAGCTTTGTGCTGCAAAAACTTTACGACCTTGTTGACGTTTCGCATAGTTAACGACGATACGACGTTGACCACGTTCCATGAAAACTACGAAGTAAATAACAGCAAAAGACAATACAGCAATCAACAGCAGAAGAAGCACATGCAATTCACCTTGACGCGCTTGCTCGATTGTTTGACCGATTGCAGAAGGCAATCCAGCAACAATACCTGCAAAAATCAGAATGGAAATACCATTACCGATTCCTCGCTCAGTGATTTGTTCACCTAACCACATTAAGAACATGGTACCAGTTACTAAACTCACGGTAGCAATAAGCGTAAACATGGTTTGGTTGATAACAACCAGATTGTCGACCATGTTTGGTAAGCCTGTTGCGATACCAATAGCTTGGAATGTTGCAAGTACAAGCGTGCCGTAGCGTGTATATTGGCTTATCTTACGACGGCCTGCTTCACCCTCTTTCTTGAGTTCCGCTAACGCTGGATGAACTACAGTTAGCAATTGGACTACGATCGATGCCGAAATGTACGGCATGATACCCAATGCTAATATAGATGCACGCTCAAGAGCACCACCGGAGAACATGTTAAACATTTCTACGATGGTACCTTTTTGCTGATCGAACAAATCGGCAAGTACAGCTGCGTCAATACCAGGGATCGGCACAAAAGAGCCGGCTCGGAATACTAAAAGTGCACCAATTACGAATAATAAGCGCGACTTTAGTTCACTTAAGCCGCTCTGAGCACTACGAAAATCTTGTCCTGGTTTCTTAGCCATCTGTACCTCGTTCCTCGAGATTATTCCTCGATTTTACCGCCTGCAGCTTCGATTGCAGCTTTAGCGCCTTTAGTCACGCGTAGACCTTTAACAGTCACAGCTTTGCTTAGGTCACCAGAAAGAACGATCTTAACAAACTCGATGTTCTTAGTGATAACGTTAGCAGCTTTAAGGCTGTTAAGATCAACTACGTCACCTGTTACTTTCGCTAGCTCAGCTAGACGAACTTCAGCAGACACTAGGCTCTTACGAGAAGTGAAACCGAATTTAGGTAGACGTTGTTTTAGAGGCATTTGACCGCCTTCAAAACCTGGACGAACAGAGCCGCCAGAACGTGACTTTTGACCTTTGTGACCGCGGCCACCTGTTTTACCAAGGCCAGAACCGATACCACGACCTACACGCTTCTTAGAAGGTTTAGAGCCAGCAGCCGGTGATAGAGTATTCAAACGCATTCTGATTACTCCTCAATCTTAACCATGTAGTAAACCTTGTTGATCATACCGCGTACGCACGGTGTATCTTCAAGTTCTACTGTATGGTTGATGCGACGAAGACCTAGACCTTTAAGACACGCTTTGTGCTTAGGTAGGCGACCAATTGAGCTTTTAGTTTGAGTTACTTTAATAGTTGCCATCGTGTGCTTACTCCGAAATAGATTCAACAGTTAGACCACGTTTAGCAGCAACCATTTCTGGTGACTTAACGTCTACTAGAGCACCAATCGTTGCACGAACGATGTTGATCGGGTTCGTTGAACCGTATGCTTTAGAAAGTACGTTATGTACGCCCGCAACTTCAAGTACAGCACGCATTGCACCGCCGGCAATAACACCTGTACCTTCTGCAGCTGGCTGCATGTAAACTTTAGAGCCCGAATGACGACCTTTCACCGGGTGGTGAAGAGTGCCTTCGTTAAGCGATACTGTAACCATGTTACGGCGCGCTTTTTCCATTGCTTTTTGAATCGCAGCAGGTACTTCACGAGCTTTGCCGTAACCGAAACCTACGCGACCGTTACCGTCACCAACTACTGTTAGTGCAGTAAAGCTCATGATTCGACCACCTTTAACCGTCTTAGATACACGGTTAACTGCGATCAGCTTTTCTTGCAAATCATTAGCTTGTTGTTGTTCTTTAGCCATCTTCCAACCCTACCTTAGAATTTCAGACCAGCTTCGCGAGCAGATTCTGCTAGCGCCGCTACTCGACCGTGGTATTGGAAACCAGAACGATCAAATGCAACTGAAGCTACGCCTTTTTCAAGAGCGCGCTCAGCAACAGCTTTACCAACTGCTTTAGCTGCATCAACGTTACCAGTGTTCTTAACTTGCTCACGGATCGCTTTTTCTACAGTAGAAGCAGCTGCGATAACCTCAGAGCCGTTTGCCGCGATAACTTGTGCGTAAACATGGCGAGGAGTACGGTGTACTACCAGGCGAGTTGCACCAAGTTCTGCAATCTTACGACGTGCACGTGTAGCACGACGGATGCGAGATGCTTTCTTATCCATAGTGATACCTTACTTCTTCTTAGCTTCTTTAGTACGCACATTTTCATCTGCGTAACGAACACCTTTGCCTTTGTAAGGCTCAGGAGCACGGTAAGAACGAATGTCAGCCGCAACTTGACCTACTACTTGCTTATCGCAACCAGTAATGATGATCTCAGTTTGGCTAGGGCACTCAGCTTTAATACCTTCAGGTAGAGCGTGCTCTACTGGGTGAGAAAAACCAAGAGTTAGAGCTACAGAGTTGCCTTTCATAGCAGCACGGTAACCAACACCCTTAAGAGTTAGCTTCTTAGTGAAGCCCTCAGTAACACCCACAACCATGTTATTAACTAGAGCGCGAGCTGTACCAGCTTGTGCCCATGCGTTAGTAACACCTTCTTTCGGACCGAAAGTTAGGTTGGTTTCTTCCTGTGCAATAACTACGGCGCTGTTAAGAACGCGAGTAAGCTCACCTTTGCTACCTTTTACAGTAACTTCTTGGCCGTTTAGTTTCACCTCTACGCCAGCTGGAATAGCGACAGGTGCTTTAGCAACACGAGACATAATCTACTCCTTAAGCTACGTAACAGATGATTTCACCGCCAAGACCTGCTTTACGAGCAGCACGGTCAGACATCAGACCCTTGGAAGTAGAAACAACTGCAATACCAAGACCACCCATCACTGTAGGTAAAGAGTCTTTATTTTTATAAACTCTTAGACCAGGACGTGATACACGCTTGATTTGCTCGATTACAGGTTTAGCTTGGAAGTACTTAAGAGTAACTTCTAGCTCAGGTTTTGCTTCGCTGTTAACAGCGAAGTCTACGATGTAACCTTCAGCTTTAAGTAATGCAGCAATTGCAACTTTAAGCTTTGAAGAAGGCATTTTTACAGCAACTTTGTTTGCTGCCTGACCGTTACGAACTCGGGTCAGCATATCCGAAATCGGATCTTGCATGCTCATAAGATTTACTCCAAATGATTAAGTGGCAATTACCAGCTAGCCTTACGAAGACCCGGAATCTCGCCTTTCATGCAAGCTTCACGAACCTTAATGCGGCTTAGACCGAATTTACGTAGGTAACCGTGTGGACGACCAGTTTGGTTGCAACGGTTGCGCTGACGTGATGCACTTGAATCACGTGGAAGAGATTGCAGTTTAAGAACCGCATTCCAACGATCTTCTTCAGATGCGTTTACATCGCTAATGATAACTTTTAGCGCAGAACGCTTTTCAGCGAACTTAGCTACTAGTTTTGCACGTTTAGCTTCACGTGCTTTCATTGATTGTTTAGCCATAACAGTAACCCTACCCTTACTTACGGAATGGGAAGTTAAAGGCAGCCAGCAGAGCTCGGCCTTCCTCATCGGAACCCGCAGAAGTCGTGATAGTGATATCAAGACCGCGGACACGATCGACTTTATCGTAGTCGATTTCCGGAAAGATGATTTGCTCGCGAACGCCCATGCTGTAGTTACCGCGACCGTCAAAAGACTTAGCGCTAACACCACGGAAATCACGTACACGTGGAAGTGCGATAGAGATTAAACGCTCTAAAAATTCCCACATGCGCTCACCACGCAAGGTTACTTTACAACCAATTGGGTAGCCTTCACGAATTTTGAAACCAGCTACAGATTTACGCGCTTTAGTGATAAGTGGCTTTTGACCAGAGATCGTTGCCATATCAGCTGCTGCGTTTTCTAGCAGTTTCTTATCGTTGATTGCTTCACCAACGCCCATATTTAGGGTGATTTTCTCAATCCTAGGGACTTGCATGACGCTTGTGTAGCTGAACTCTTTGGTAAGCTCAGCGACTACAGACGACTTGTAGTAATCATGCAGTTTCGCCATAGTAGAACTCCAAATTACTTCTAATTAGTTAGAAACAGTTTCGCCGTTAGATTTGAAGAAACGAACTTTCTTGCCATCTTCGATACGGAAACCGATACGGTCTGCTTTACCAGTAGCCGCGTTAAAAACAGCAACGTTAGAAGCATCAATAGCTGCTTCTTGTTCAACGATGCCACCTTGTTGACCTAGAGCCGGAACCGGCTTTTGGTGTTTCTTAACAAGGTTGATGCCTTCAACGATAACTTTACCAGTTGTCAGAACCTTAGTTACTTTACCTTTCTTGCCTTTATCTTTACCAGCAAGAATGATTACTTCGTCATTACGACGGATTTTAGCTGCCATATTGCCGCTCCTTACAGAACTTCAGGTGCTAGTGATACAATCTTCATGAATTTCGCGTTACGAAGTTCACGAGTCACAGGACCAAAGATACGTGTGCCGACTGGTTGCTCAGTAGTGTCATTTAACAATACACAAGCATTACTGTCGAAGCGAATGACAGAACCGTCTGGGCGACGAACGCCTTTACGGGTGCGCACTACTACCGCCTTCAGAACATCACCTTTCTTTACTTTACCGCGAGGAATCGCTTCCTTCACTGTAACCTTGATGACGTCACCGATATGTGCATAACGGCGGTGAGAGCCACCCAGAACCTTAATACACATTACCTTGCGCGCGCCAGAGTTATCTGCTGCGTCAAGTGTACTTTGCATCTGGATCATTGTTAGTGCTCCGCTAAATATTAAAACTAGACCCTCTCGGGTCGGGCTGCCTCTTTAAAAGGGACGCGAATTGTACCACCCTTTTTTTAAATTGGGTAGACAAAAAACAAGCGGCTCCAAAAAATTATTTGGAGCCGCTTATAAGTTATAGAATTACAAAGATTAAATCTTCGCTTTTTCTAGAACTTTAACCAATGTCCAAGACTTAGTCTTAGACAGAGGACGACACTCAGCGATTTCAACTTTGTCGCCTAGGCCACAAGTGTTGTCTTCGTCGTGTGCGTGTACTTTAGTCGTGCGTTTGATGAACTTACCGTAAATTGGGTGTTTTACAGTGCGCTCAATAGCAACAACGATAGACTTGTCCATCTTGTCACTTACTACACGGCCTTGCTGGATGCGGTTAGTTTCGCTCATTATGCGCCTGCCTTTTCAGTCAAAACAGTTTTCACACGTGCGATGTCACGGCGTACAGCTTTTAGAGTATGAGTTTGCTGTAGTTGACCAGTTGCAGCTTGCATGCGCAAGTTGAACTGTTCACGTAGCAAATTCAATAGCTCAGCGTTAAGCTCTTCAACGTTCTTTTCGCGTAGATCTTGTGCTTTCATCACATCACCTGCTTAGTTACAAAAGTAGTTTTAACAGGCAGTTTACGTGCCGCTAGGCGGAACGCTTCACGTGCCAACTCTTCAGGTACGCCATTCATCTCGTACATAACTTTGCCTGGTTGGATTTGAGCAACCCAGTACGCAACTGAACCTTTACCTTTACCTTGACGAACTTCAAGAGGCTTTTCAGTAATTGGCTTGTCTGGGAATACACGAATCCAGATTTGACCTTGACGCTTAATGTGACGTGTCATAGCACGACGTGCCGCTTCGATTTGACGTGCAGTCAGACGACCACGGCCAACAGCTTTAAGACCGAATTCGCCGAAGCTTACTTCAGTACCTTTAGCTAGACCACGGTTACGACCAGTCATAACCTTGCGGAACTTAGTACGTTTTGGTTGTAGCATCGTTCGACTCCTTACTTACGGCCTTTACGCTGCTTCTTAGGCTTATCGCCTTTTGGCTCTACTGCGTTAGCAGCTGGCATACCGCCTAGAATCTCACCTTTGAAGATCCAAACTTTAATGCCGATCACACCGTATTGAGTGTGAGCCGAAGAAGTTGCGTAATCAATGTCTGCACGTAGAGTGTGTAGAGGCACACGGCCTTCACGGTACCACTCAGAACGTGCGATTTCAGCACCGCCAAGACGGCCGCCTACTTGTACTTTGATGCCTTTAGCGCCTAGACGCATAGCATTTTGTACCGCACGCTTCATTGCACGACGGAACATAACACGACGCTCTAGTTGAGACGCGATGCTATCAGCTACAAGCTGACCATCTAGCTCAGGCTTACGTACTTCAGCGATGTTAATTTGCGCTGGTACACCTGCGATTTTAGCTACAGCTGCGCGTAGCTTCTCTACGTCTTCACCTTTCTTACCGATAACAACGCCAGGACGAGCAGTGTGAATAGTCACACGGATGCTCTTAGCTGGACGCTCGATAACGATACGAGATAATGATGCTTTTTGTAGTTCCTTTGTAAGGAACTGACGTACCTTGAAGTCGCCGTCTAGGTTGTCAGCGAATTCGTTGGTATTAGCAAACCATGTAGCATTCCAAGGCTTAACGATGCCAAGACGAATACCATTAGGATGTACTTTCTGACCCATTGCTTACTCTCCTAGTCTTTAGCGATCTGCTACAACAATAGTGATGTGGCTTGAACGCTTCAAGATACGATCCGCACGACCTTTAGCACGAGGCATAATACGCTTCATGATAGGGCCCTCATCTACGAAGATTTTAGCGACATTTAGATCGTCGATATCTGCACCTTCGTTATGTTCCGCGTTAGCGATAGCTGACTCAAGAACCTTCTTAACTAATACAGCAGCTTTTTTGTTGCTGAAAGTTAGAATTTCTAGAGCTTGGTCTACCGACTTGCCGCGAATTTGGTCTGCAACTAAGCGAGCTTTCTGTGGAGAAATACGAGCAAAGTTATGTTTAGCTAAAGCTTCCATCATCTACTCCTTATTTCTTCTTAGCTTTCTTATCTGCAGCATGACCGCGATAAGTACGAGTTGGTGCAAATTCGCCCAGTTTGTGACCGATCATTTCTTCGGTAACGAAAACTGGAACGTGCTGACGACCATTATGGACAGCGATGGTCAAACCAATCATTGTTGGGATGATCATTGAGCGACGGGACCAAGTCTTAATAGGCTTTTTGTCTCCGCTTTCCACCGCTTTCTCTACCTTCTTCAGCAAGTGTAGGTCAATAAAAGGACCTTTCTTGAGAGAACGTGGCATGGCGATTCCTCTTTATAAATTATTTAGTGCGACGACGTACGATGTACTTGTCAGTGCGCTTGTTCTTACGAGTCTTGAAGCCCTTAGTAGGAACGCCCCAAGGAGAAACTGGGTGACGACCACCAGATGTGCGGCCTTCACCACCACCATGTGGGTGATCCACCGGGTTCATTACTACACCACGTACGGTTGGACGTACGCCGCGCCAGCGTGAAGCACCAGCTTTACCAAGTTCACGTAGCATATGCTCAGAGTTACCAACTTCACCGATCGTTGCACGACCTTCAGAAAGAACTTTGCGCATCTCACCAGAACGTAGACGGATAGTTACGTATGCACCATCGCGAGCGATGATTTGAGCATAAGCACCAGCCGAACGAGCTAGTTGAGCACCTTTACCAGGCTTAAGTTCAACACAGTGTACAGTAGAACCTACTGGGATGTTGCGCATCGGCAGAGTGTTACCTGCTTTGATTGCAGCATCTACGCCAGATTGAATCTGGTCGCCTGCGTTAACACCTTTAGGTGCAATGATGTAACGACGCTCACCGTCTGCGTACAGAACTAGAGCGATGTTAGCACTACGGTTTGGATCGTATTCTAGACGCTCAACTTTCGCTGGGATGCCATCTTTAGTACGTTTGAAGTCAATTACACGGTAATGGTGCTTATGACCACCACCGATGTGACGTACTGTAATACGACCGTTGTTGTTACGACCACCGTTCTTAGAGTTTTTCTCTAGAAGTGGTGCGTATGGCTTACCCTTGTGTAGGTCAGCGTTAACAACTTTAACGACGTGACGACGACCAGGGGAAGTCGGCTTACATTTAACAATAGCCATTTTTACTACTCCTGTTATTCCGCGCCGCCAACGAAGTCAAGATCTTGACCTTCTTTCAAAGTAACGTAGGCTTTCTTAACGTCTGAACGACGGCCTTCACGCATACCTTGACGTTTGGTCTTACCCTTTAATACAAGAGTATTTACAGACTTAACTTCAACTTCAAATAGCTTTTCTACAGCTGCTTTGATCTCTTTCTTAGTTGCATCTTTAGCTACTTTGAAAACGATAGTGTTCGCTTTCTCAGCTGCCATAGTTGCTTTTTCAGAGATGTGCGGAGCACGTAGAACTTTTAAGATACGCTCTTCAGTGATCATGCTAGCATCTCCTCAACTTGCTTAACTGCGTCAGCAGTCATTAGAACCTTGTCGAAAGCGATTAGTGATACTGGATCAACACCAGCAACATCACGTGCATCTACTTTGTATAGGTTACGAGCAGCTAAGAATAGATTTTCATCTACTTCGCCAGTCACAATCAGAACGTCGCTTAGCTCAAGCTCTTTAAGCTTAGCTACAAGTTCTTTTGTTTTTGGTGCTTCTACAGAGAAGTTATCAACAACGATTAAACGCTCTTGACGAACTAGCTCAGAAAGAATGCTCTTCATAGCACCGCGGTACATTTTTTTGTTTACTTTTTGGCTGTGATCTTGTGGTTTCGCAGCAAAAGTAACACCACCTGTACGCCAGATTGGGCTACGAATTGTACCAGCACGTGCGCGGCCAGTACCTTTTTGACGCCATGGCTTAGCGCCACCGCCAGATACTTCAGAACGAGTCTTTTGAGCACGAGTACCTTGACGAGCACCTGCTGCATATGCAACAACTACTTGGTGTACAAGAGCTTCGTTGAAGTCACGTCCGAAAGTAGTCTCGGAAACAGTTAGTGCATCAGCACCTTTAACCATCAATTCCATTACTTACTCCTAGACGTTATGCTTTAACAGCAGGTTTTACGATCACGTTTCCGCCTGTTGAGCCCGGTACTGCACCTTTAATAAGGAGTAGATTGCGCTCAGCGTCAACACGTACGATCTCTAGGTTTTGAGTCGTTACACGCTCAGCACCCATGTGACCTGCCATTTTCTTGCCTTTAAACACGCGGCCTGGAGTTTGACATTGGCCAATTGAACCCGGTGCGCGGTGAGACAAAGAGTTACCGTGAGTCATATCTTGAGTAGAGAAGTTCCAACGCTTGATAGCGCCTTGGAAGCCTTTACCTTTAGATGTACCAGTAACGTCTACTTTTTTAATTTCGTTGAAAAGTTCTACGTTTAGCTCAGCGCCAACTTCAAACTCTTCGCCGTTTTCTAAACGGAATTCCCAAAGACCGCGACCTGCTTCTACACCCGCTTTCGCGAAGTGACCAGCTTCAGGTTTAGTTACACGGTTAGCTTTCTTAGCACCAGTAGTTACTTGGATTGCTGCGTAGCCATCAGTCTCAAGAGTTTTAACTTGAGAAATACGGTTCGCTTCAACCTCAACAACAGTTACTGGGATAGAAACGCCTTCTTCAGTAAATACGCGGGTCATACCCACTTTACGTCCGACTAGACCAATCATTATTCTTATCTCCCTTAACCTAGGCTGATTTGAACATCAACGCCAGCTGCAAGATCAAGACGCATTAGAGCATCAACAGTTTTATCTGTTGGCTCAACGATGTCGATCAAACGCTTGTGAGTACGGATTTCGTACTGATCACGTGCATCTTTGTTGACGTGTGGAGAGGTAAGAACAGTGAAACGCTCTTTACGAGTAGGAAGTGGAATAGGACCACGAACCTGTGCGCCAGTACGTTTTGCTGTTTCAACGATTTCCGCAGTTGAAGCATCGATTAGCTTGTAATCAAACGCTTTAAGGCGGATACGAATACGTTGGTTCTGCATGAGACAGAGCTCCAATTATTAAAAATTACACAAACAATATCGCCACTCAAACCCGATAAAACGAGAGAATGCCGATTGATTTATGTGAAACCGTAGCACCCAAAATTAGGACGCATTGTCAGTTAACTTTTGAAGTAAACAAGAAGTTTACTATTTTTATTAACCGCGAACATAAGCTGAGTATACATTACTAGGTAAGACCTACTCCTCAGTGCTCATTGGTTCACAACCAGCGTTAGCCAGTGCGATGCATTATACAGATCACACTTTAGTATGCAAGTAGTGTTGGAAAAATAATCGCAATTTATTGGAAGTTGGTTTTGTATCGAGAGGGAAGAAGATAGATGGAAGGTAATATTTCTTTTGAGAAAACAAAAGGGAAGCCGAAGCTCCCCTTTTCAGATGCGTGCTCTTCTAATGAAGAGAGTGCAAAAATCTAAATGCTATTAAGCGAAGATTTTAGCTACAACACC
>NZ_JBFROW010000072.1:0-1031 GCF_041471665.1 Vibrio sp. 10N.261.51.F11
AACTAAATCAAGAACCTACGATCTGATCAGCTACCACCACTCTCTCTCGTAGCCTTATGCCTAAACCTTGTTACAAAACAACCAACTGGAAGCAATACAACCAATCGCTCATTAACCGTGGTTCTCTGACCTTCTGGATCGATGAAGAAGCAATAAGTGGGTGGGCGCAAAGCAAACAGAATAAGCGCGGGAGGCCACGTCGGTTCAGTGATTTAGCTATTACGACAGCACTCATGGTGAAACGAGTTTTTTCTATGCCACTGAGAGCGCTGCAAGGATTTATCGACTCGATATTTAGGTTAGCCCATGTGCCGTTAAGTTGTCCGCATTACACCTGCATCAGTCGTAGAGCCAAGCAAGTTGAGGTCTCATTTAAGACTAAAGCGAGAGGAGCGATACAACACCTAGCCATTGATGCAACTGGCCTTAAGGTTTATGGCGAAGGTGAATGGAAAGTCAAAAAACACGGGACGGATGGCAAGCGGAGAGTCTGGCGAAAGCTGCATATTGCAGTTGATACAAGCACTCATGAGATCATTGCCGCCGAGCTAAGTTTATCAACGGTTACAGATGGTGAAGTACTCCCGAACCTACTGAAACAAACACGTCGAAGCATCCTTGAGGTGTCTGGTGATGGCGCTTACGACACGAGAGCGTGTCGCGCTGCTATTAAGATGAAGCGAGCCGTTGCGCTTATTCCCCCAAGAGAAGGGGCAGCCTTCTGGGAGCGTGGTCATCCTCGAAATCTCGCCGTGGGTTGCCAGAAATTATACGGCTCAAATAAGTATTGGAAAGAGCGGTATGGATACCACAAACGTTCATTGTCAGAAACAGCGATGTATCGAGTTAAACAGTTGCTAGGAGGACGATTGAGCTTAAGAAATTACAATGCCCAGGTGGGTGAAACTTACGCGATGATAAAAGCGTTGAACAAGCTTACTGGGTTAGGTATGCCTGAAACTTGTCGTATTGATTAAGAAATACGCGAAACGGGGTTGTTCTATCTTTAAATTTAATTACGCAACAAAGCC
>NZ_JBFROW010000073.1:0-329 GCF_041471665.1 Vibrio sp. 10N.261.51.F11
TTAATTACGCAACAAAGCCCTTTCCCTCTCCCCATTTACCGTCTAGTGAAACTACAAGCTCATCATCAGAACGGATGACAAGATTCTTTAGTGACTCACCAAAGGCTTCTCGTCTTAAGATATCTTGTTGAAAACCTTCATTTTCAGCAACATCTAACGAGGGAACTACCAGCTTCATTAAATACTCCTTTTGCATATAACGCCCGCTTAAGTGGTGAGCAACGCAATACGGTGCTGCCGCACACCACCTAAATCACTAAAATCAACGCATATTAAAAATGCCACGCGTTGCGAATCCGTCTTGAAGCGTTTGTTGAACGAAGCCGCTA
>NZ_JBFROW010000074.1:0-2111 GCF_041471665.1 Vibrio sp. 10N.261.51.F11
GCAACAGGCTGGCGTTTAGGTACCATTGGTATCCAACACAAAAACGTATTTGATGACGCACTAAGTTCTTTCAGCGAAGAAAAACAGTGTCAACTTGATGACCGTTACAAAACACTGACTCCAGAGCCACGTGACATTAAGTTCATCGACCGCATCGTTGCGGATAGCCGTAGCGTAGCCTTGAATCACACTGCCGGTCTATCTCTACCGCAACAAGTGCAAATGGCGATGTTTGCTCTAACTTGTCTAATGGACTCAGAAGGTCGCTACAAAGCCGCTTGTAAACGCATCATCCGTGAGCGCTACACAACGCTTTACAAAAACATGGGTGTAGCAATCGAAGAGAACAAAGACCGTGTGGATTACTACACACTACTAGAGCTAGACACGCTAGGTGGCAAACTTTACGGTCAAGAGTTTGTCGACTGGTTCAAAGCTAACGAGAAAGGTAAAGACTTCCTATTCCGTCTTGCTCACGAAACCGGCGTAATCTTACTACCTGGTAAAGGTTTCGACACAGTACACGCATCAGTACGTGTATCACTAGCGAACCTTACTCACCACGAGTACGAGCTAATTGGCCGTGCAACACGCACTGTGTTGGATGAGTACTTCCAAGAGTTCTCTGCGTAATTCGTAGTTGCTAGAAAATATAAGCCCCGTCAAGTCGGGGCTTTTTTATTCGGTTGTTTAGGTCGTGATAATGAATGTAATTTCTGTAAATGCCGTTGAATCTGCCATTTTGGCACTCTTGATGTTGTTGTTTGGTGAGGTAACCAAAAAACACACACCAATATTAAGTAAATATCATATCCCAGGGCCGGTGATTGGTGGGTGCATCGCAGCCTTAATTACTACTTGCTTATATCGCATGGGAATGGAGTTCGAATTTGAACTTCCTTATAAAGAGACGTTGATGCTGATGTTTTTCGCAGGCATTGGTTTAAGCGCAAATATCAAGCAGCTATTCCAAGGTGGACGCTTGTTCGTTGTCTTTCTCGGAATCGCCGTTGTTTATATTATTTTTCAGGACGCTATTGGTGTCGCTGCAGCCTCGTTCTTAGGGCTGGATCCTAAGCTAGGACTGATGACGGGCTCTATCACCCTATCAGGTGGGCATGGTACAGGTGCTGCATGGGCGTCGATGTTTCATGACCATTTTGGTGTCGATAATGCACTCGAAATCGCGATGGCCTGTGCCACTTTTGGTCTTGTGATTGGCGGTATTATCGGAGCGCCTTTAGGCACGTATTTGGTTGAAAAAAATCAACTTTCAACACCGAACGTACATGCAGCAGATGTGGAACACAAAAAGGCCCATCACATGCCGACTAAGGGCAATGTACTACATGGCATCGGAAGCGTTGTTCTTTTAGCATGCTGTGTTGAGCTCAGCCAAATGCTACATAGTTTAGTGCTTGTGCTCGATGTGCATTGGCTGAACATGGTGCCAAATTTCGTCTATGCGTTATTTGTTGGTGCACTATTCTCAACACTATTTAGCGAGAGCAAACCTGCCAAGATTGCGATGGTCGAAGTGGCACGTTTAAGCTCAATTGCCCTAAGTGTCTTCTTATCTATGGCATTGCTTGAAATCAAACTTTGGCAGCTGTTTGATATGGCGTTGTCGCTGGTGGTTATCCTAACGATTCAAACATTGTTTACTATTGTGTTTGTTACGTCCGTTACCTATAAGCTACTCGGTAAAAATTATGATGCCGCGGTGATGGCAAGTGGTCATGCGGGCTTTGGTTTGGGTGCGACACCGACAGCCATGCTCAATATGAATGGTATCACGGGTTACTACGGCCCATCGCCACAAGCGTATTTTATCGTGCCGTTAATTGGTGCGTTCTTTATCGATCTCTCAAACCTAATCGTTATAGAGACATTCTTACATTTCATGTCTTGATGGATCTTCCCCATCAAAGGGGATTACCAAAGTTCAGTACTTTGACTTTAAAATTTACTCAAGACATCAAAAACTATATTCAGAAGAGGAGTGACGGTTTGAAAGGTGTCCAGTTCCGCTGGTTCAGATCACTAGCTTATTTCGATGATTTTACCGCGAGTTCAATGGACGGGTTAAATCGGCTTTGTTTCCTAATTGG
>NZ_JBFROW010000075.1:0-27504 GCF_041471665.1 Vibrio sp. 10N.261.51.F11
GTTCATGGCACCAATGATGCGCCAATTGCCTCGGCTGAAGTGCGTTTAGCGAATGGCTTAGAAGATAGCAAAATTGTCCTCACCCCAGCACTGCTACTTGCTAACACAACTGATATCGATGATAACGATATTGGCAAATTATCCATTGAGAACCTACACGCCGACCATGGTTCGATATTAATTAATGGCGATGGCACCTTTACCTTTACGCCAGAAAAAGACTATAACGGCGATGTCCATTTTAGCTATGACGTCAAAGATGCCCACGGTGGTGTGACCCACACCGGTGCATCAACAACACTCTCGGCAGTTGGCGATGCTGCGATCTTCGCCGGAGATAAAAGCGGTCAAATAACAGAAGATCGCCACGTACAAGGTGATGCCCAACATACGATATTTGTCACTGGCGTGTTGAATGTTATCGATCCTGATGCCGGTGAAGATCATTTTTACGACACTCGTAATGCCCATGCGATCAGTGATCCCTATGGCGGTCATCTGACCATTGGAAAAGCCGGTGATTGGGCTTATTCGGTTCCCAATGCCAATATTCAGCACTTAGCGGCAGGGCAAGTCGAGCAGGTTCAATATGAAGTAACGACCGCTGGTGGTGATAAACAAATTATTACCATCAATGTGCATGGCACTAATGATAAACCAACAGTTTCTGAAGTTATCGCAGGTGCACATAACATTGATGAAGATGCTGCAAATGCGACCTCTGGGCAAATTATTATCAGCGATGTTGATCATAGCGATCAACATTCTGTCAGTATTGATAGCCAACATCAGCCACAGTATGGTTCTGTTACCTATAATAGCAATACACAAACTTGGGTCTACACACTTAATAACAGCAATAGCCATGTTAATGCTTTAAATAATGGTGAACAATTGACCGATAAGTTTTCTCTATTAGTCGATGATGGACACGGGGGCATTACAACTCAAGAAGTTGAAATGCGCATTGATGGACACAGCGATGTTCCACCAATGCCAACCCTAGTTGCCCCTGCAAAAATTACCGGCAGTGCAGGCAATCAGGACCTGCATGCCTCAATCGGAATTCCTCCAATTATTCACCAAGGAACGCCTACGCCAATGACAGGCTGGGGAATATCAGATCACCACGGACACTCTCTCACTGCATTACACGGTCAATTTGGTACTTTGCATGTCAATCCTGCAACCGGAGAGTTGAGTTACGATTACCAACAAACTTCATCAGGCGTCGTTAAGACACATACAGGAGGCTCTTACGGTAGTGGTACAGACGAAACCGACTCGTTTGTTTTAACCCTAGGAGGCGATCAAAACTCACAAGTCGCGGTGCACCTACATTTGCACTCGCAATCCGTCCATGGAAACAGCGGACATCACATTGACCAAACCACACTAACTGGCATGGATTTATCGCCAATCGCTCCATCACCTCCTCCAGCACCCGGCATGAGCCAAGCGGATGAACCGGATGCCTCTTTCAGCACCCCTGATGAAGTTACTCTTAATTTTGATGAGGTGACGGCAAACCTAGAACATACAGCGATAGGCGAACACGAACAGCGTTCTGGTGCCCATGCTTACCTAGACGCTCTGGGTATTAATGCTGACTCGCCGTCTATAGATTCACCGTCACACAATGTACCAGTAGCGCATGATATCGATATCATTTTCAGTGATGCCGAGAGTGCTTATGGGGCTGAGCAAACTGACGATGGTATGAGTGATGGGCTGTCTCACCATACCGATAACCCATCTATTGATGATTCTTTACACCATCATAATGACGTTGACGGACTGCCTGACATAGACCCAAATAACTAGAACATCACCCCTTCGGTTAGATAAAAAAAGGAGCACGGCATGTGCTCCTTTTTTATGCAAGCCAGAGTGGAGGACTTTACCTCTCTCCAAACGCCACGCTAACATTGGTATAAATCGGTTTCCATAAGTATTGGAACACCGACTTCTCGCCAGTTGTGATGTCTACTTCACCCGTCATACCCGGCAGTATGGAAAAGCTTTCAGGGTTATCACGGAAGTAAGGCGTATCAACCGACACTACAACTTCATAATAGATCTCGCCACGTTCGCTTTGACTTGTGGTCGGTGAAATACTCTCTACCGCCCCTTTTAAAGCCCCAAAGCGGCTGTAATCAAACGCATCAATCTTGACTCGAGTGGGCTGCCCAACACTCACAAAACCAATATCTCTTGGGGACAAACGTGCTTTGAAGTCAGCGTTCCCTCCGACAGGCACAATTTCAACTACCGTGCCACCCGGCTGAATAACACCACCATCCTGCGTGCTTGGTATGCTTTGCACCAAGCCTTGTAGCGGTGACACTAACATAGTGTTCGTCAATTTAGCTTGGCTTGAACGAACTCTAGCATTCAATGCTGATAAGTCAGATACGGCTTTAGAACGATCATCGCTCACTTTAGCTTTCGCTTCCGCCAGAAGCTGTATGATTTTTTGGTCATTACTGTCAGCTTGTCTAATCAATACCGACTTCTTACCACGAGCTTCTTCGATTTTCTGTTCGATACTGGCCAATTTTTGTCGCATTTCAAGCACACGTAAACGTGAAATGTTACCCGCTTTATAACCCTTCTCCAGTATGTTCAACTCTTGCTTAGTCGCATTTAACTCTTTCTCATAACTCGGCAAGGCCTTTTCTACGCTACGAAGCTGCTCTGCAATTTGCTCGCTCTCTTTCTCAAGCACCACACGCTTTTGGAAGTAGAGGGCTTTTTGCGCGTTCAGCTGCGCTTTTTGCTGGCTGACGATCTCTGGGTAATCGACCTCAAACTCAGCAAGGTTAGGCTCACGTTGCTCAAGCAACGCATTCATACGTTCCACACTGGCTAGAAGCGTCACTTGTTGGGACTTTAGCTCTTCAAGCGCGGTACGCTGGAAAGTGGCATCAAACTCAACAAGCGGCTGGCCTTTCTCTACCAACTGGCCTTCTTTAACAAGAATTTGCTTTAACTTACCGCCAATCGCACTTTGTAATACTTGCTTCTCGCCTTCCGGAATCACAGCACCTTTGGCTTTGGCGATTTCATCAACTTGAGTGACTACAGACCAAGTGGCAAAAGCAATAACACATAAGGCAACCGACCATGTGGCCAGCGCCAATGTACGAGCCGTATTTTGTGATTCAACAAGCTCACCGTAGCGCTTGCCCTTCTCGATAGATTGTTTAGTCATTAGCGACTCCTTGCTTAGACTCTGATTGTTCTTGTTGGGCTGCATTTTGTTGAGCAGACGCCTCTTGAGTTGACGGCTGTAGCTCTTGAGATAACGGTTGCTCAGATAACTGCGGTTCTTGAGAAGCTTGAGGCTCTGAAGGCTGTTCCTGCTTCGAAGACTGCTCCGGCTCTAATGGACCGGCATAAACCACTGCACCTTCATTTAATACCACCACTTTATCGGCAAGCTTGATTAAATCCGGATCGTGGGACGTGTAAATCACCGTTGCTTTTCCTTTTTTCGACTGCACAAACTCACCAAATATACGTTTAGCATTTGGGTGAGCATCAGGCACAGGATTATCCATTAAGAACATTGGGTAGTCATAAACCAGCGCTTTCGCGTCAATGAGGATCTGCGCGACGCTGCCAGACAACATGTCAAAAAGGCTGTCCGGCTGAATACTGCTGATGGAAGTATCGAGCCCACCTGATAATGTCTCGAACCAACGCTTTCCGCCCACCATTTCAATTGCAGATATCATTTTCTTATCTTCGACTTTGTGACCGTCGTTTAGCCACTCTCGAATACTCAGCGTAAGCAAATCAGGATATGCGGCTCGAATGAAACACCAGTGGCGATAAAGCTGCGGGTCGTATTGAACGAGGTTAACGCCTTCAAGCTCGACCATGCCATTTTGGATAGGCTGCAAGCCAGACAGCACTTCAATTAATGTTGATTTACCGCTCCCAGAAGGGCCGGTAATCGCGACAACTTCACCGGCTTCAATATCAAAACTCACACCATTCAAAGCGGGGCGACTCTGTTTGGGATAGCGCAGCGTCACTTGGTCTAATTTCAAGTTAGGCGCTACCACGGGTAACGGGTGATGCTGGTAACTGAATTCACGCTCAGACGGCTGAGACAAAATACGGTTCACTTGCAGCTTGGATTGATTAAAGCTATTAAAACGCATCGCGCTGTTTGCCAACACCTGAGCAGGACCCGTCACCTTAGATATCAACATCATTGAAGCAATCAAACCACCGGGCGTCATCACTTGTTCAAAAATAAGTCCTATGCCTAACCCCATCACGGCGAGTGTCGAGCCCACACCAATGAAATAGTAAATCGAGGTGTACCGACTCTGGAGAACCGATTGATTAAAGGTCACTGTTGAAGCAAGAAGATTGGCTTTTTTGAAACGTTGAATCCAGTGCTCTGAGAATCCAGCACTGCGAATAAAGGCAAGCTTAGATGACAGCTCATTAGTCATGTTTTGACGATTCGTACCTGCGACTGTCGATTGCATCGAGCGCTTGCTGCTAGAGCGTATCGAGCGTTTTGCTAGCAAGTAATAAAGGATTAAAGAGACGACTGGAACCAGTACCAACCATCCGCCTAAAACTCCTATCGCTAGTACAAAAATTAGAATGAATGGTAGGTCAAATAACGCATTTCCTAATGGCCCCGATAGCACACCTGAAATACGCTCTGACAACATCACTTGGTTTTGCTGACTAGAAGAAGCTGTTTGCTGATTTTGAGCATAGCTATTACGAAGCAGACGCTGCACGAGGGATTGAGAAATCTCGCGGCTGACTCGGTTGGAAACTGAAGCAAACACTCGGCTACGTAATGTTCTCAACCAACCCATCATCACAAACAACAACGCCGCGCCAATGGCGATACCTTGCAACTCATGCCCTGCATCACCACCAATCACATGGTCATAAATCGACATCGTGATGAAGGGAACAGCAAGCGCAAATAAGTTAGTGATAAAGCTGACCAATAACAATTTAGGAATGATGGGGCGAAACGCATGTAACCTTTCACCAACCCAATCAGGAGAGGCCTTCTCTAATGGTGGCCCTTCGATAACAATACAAAACTGAGGGACATCGGTGATGTCGTTATTGGCATTAAAGGCAACAAATTGCTTGGATTCCAAATGACCAGAGACCAGCTCATGTTCACCAAGTACCAGTAAGACCAATTTATGTTCACCAACTTCATCTAGGTTGGCAACCAAGCGATAAGGCAGTGCAAGCCTGTCGAACAAGGCAAACATATCGTCGATTGATTCAATGCCATTTTCATCGACCCATTGATGTGCGAACAACTGGATATTAGCATTAACTTCCAACTGCTTAAGAACGGAAAGGCTCTCGGTTTCTAAATGATTCATCACCTCTTGTCGACCGCTGGTATCTGCACGGTTGTTCGTACCTGAAGGGTTACCAATATCTAAACGATTCATACGACGGCCTCCTGATTGCTCTCGCTGTCGACCGTAATAGCTCGACTTTCCACTGTAATGATTCGATTAGCAAATTCGCGAAGCTTCGAATGGTAGCTCACCATCAGTATAGTGCGTCCTGCCGTTACTTCTTCTTCCAACACCTTAGCTAGATTCCCAAGGGCGTCTAAATCAAGTGAAGAATCCGGCCTTTCCAACATGATTATGGGTTTATCACTTGCCAATTGAGCCGCGATATTGAGCATTTTCACGTTACCCATACTCAACAAAGAAGCACTCGTATGGCCAATTTGTGTCTCTAGTCCATCGGGTAATCGAGTAATCTCTTTGGTTAAACCCAAACGCTTTGCATAGTCACTGGCGCTTTGCGTTTTCTCAGGGTCA
Organism: Vibrio sp. 10N.261.51.F11; assembly: GCF_041471665.1. Classification (NCBI taxonomy): domain Bacteria; kingdom Pseudomonadati; phylum Pseudomonadota; class Gammaproteobacteria; order Vibrionales; family Vibrionaceae; genus Vibrio; species Vibrio sp. 10N.261.51.F11. Next base: position 5,844 of record NZ_JBFROW010000075.1, read on the forward strand.
AACCCGCACAAGTTGTCGAGAATAGTACCCGACACCAACTGCCCTTTAACGCCACAGTAGGCAGCAATATTGGTTACGGATGCGATTGAAACTGCAGCTCCGTTAATGAAGCACTCACCCGCTTTTAGATCATCAATACCTGCAATCGACGACAATAAATGACTGTTGGTGTGGCGATCCTCACTCTCTAACAAAACCAACTCACCTTTATTCAGTGTGACATCTGCATGAGAGAGTTCACCATATCTTTCAACGGTCGCTTGCTTGATTTCCAACGTCTCAAAGTCAGATAAGTGGTTCTCAACTTGCTCAGAATCTGAAGATTCCGATAATGATAAGTCACTCAATTTTTCTATTGCCTGATTGGCACTGTGTATTGAATTAAGCTTGATTCTAACCCCAACCAGAGCACTCAAAGGCGCAACCGCTCTGCCAGATAAGATAGAACATGCCGCCAAGCCACCAGTAGTTAACTGACCATCCAACACCCACAAGCTCCCCGTAATTACGAGTAAAACTGACGTGGCTAATGCGGCAAGCTGAATACATTCTTGGGCAAAGGCGTTCTGTTCTTCTTCTCTCGCTTTAGACTGAGAGCGAACGTTATTGAGGGATTTAAACTGATTGAAGATTCGAGACTCAACAGCCTGACGTTTGATTCCTTGAATGGTTTGGCTCAGTAAAATCAAGAACGCTTTTCGCTCCTGCTCATCTTGGGAAGCTTCTTCACTTAAGCTTTTAACGCGAATAGAAGATAACCAAACGATTCCGAGAGTAATCAGCCAAACTGCCAAAGGTATCGCCACCAGCTCACCGCCGATGTAAGCCACCAAGCCCAAGAAGATCAAGGCAAAAGGCAAATCAATAAAGCCTGCAATCACACCACCGGAATACCAATCTTTGACTTTGGATACAGAACCAAGCCCCTCTTCCACGCCGCCAACACCAATGTGGCGGAGATGGCCTGATGAAGCCGTTGTTACTCTTTCAACCAAAGTTTGATAGGTCGCTTTCTCGGTATTGCTGGCCGCGGCTGACAAAAGCCAAGTACGCACAAACCGGATCAATGCTTCCATGGCAACAGCCAACGCTGCACCCGCCAACAACAAAGTGGCAGTACCGTAACTTTGGTTAGGTAAAATACGATCGTAAATTTGCAAAACCGTTAACGGAACGGCGAGAGAGAGAAGATTTATGAGTAAAGAAGGCAGTAAGACTTTCCCCACCACCCCTTTGTTTTTCATTGAACTTGCGGGCATACACAATCCTTATCCATGCTTATGAAATAAGATTGGTACACCATGTTGAGTATTGCAAGGTAACGGACTGATTTAACGTGTTTTTCAATATAAATATGACACAGATCTTTCTACACAAATCTGTGGCTATACCCGTACCTTAAAAACGCTCCTTACAAACGCTCGTTACAAGTGCTCGTTACAAGTGCTCCTTACAAACAATTGTCGTAATCCGTTATCGCCTGCTTTAACTTTGAAAAGTCTGAGTTACATAAATACGGTTTCAGCGCTTCAAATTTATCTGAGGGCCACTCGTATATTTTGAATGACATAAGTTCGTCAATAACGGACTCATCAAAGCGGTATTTGACGACTTTAGCTGGAGAACCACCGACAATGCTGTATGGAGCGACGTCTTTAGTCACCACACTATTCGCTGCAACCACAGCGCCTTCGCCAATCGTCACACCGGGCATCACCATCGCTCTCATGCCTAACCACACCCCATCTTCAATGTGAGTGTCACCTTTGCCAATGTAGGCATCGTCGATTACATCCATAAATGGATACAGCGAAAACCAATCAACTCTGTGGGTATGGTTGCCACCCATTAAAATCACAACCTCTGCGCCAATGCAGACATAATCGCCGATATGGAGTTCGTCGATTTCCCATCGAGGCTCCCACTGGCGGCTGACTTCGTCGCCATGTAAATAACGGACGACAGATTGCTCGAACCCATTATCCCAGCAATCGCTGTAATAACTGTGTTGACCTTTTACGTGAATATTGGGGTTGGTTACGACTTCATGCAGCAACTCGAATTTGGACCAATGCTTCTTTTGCATTTTTACCTCTGAATGATCTATTAAGTTTTATTCGTTAACTATCAAAATGTTCGACGATGCAAATCCAAGGTGCACAAACTAACGCCCTATAAACACAGGGTTCACTGGGATGAATAGTGAGTATCACGCTTAAATCATAGCAATATCGCTAAAACTAAAGAGACGTCAGTGGATTCGAGGTTGCTTAAGAAGAGGAAGTAGTTTCAAAGTTTGCTCAGTTTTTATCGATAACTTGGTTGGATAATTTACAGGCGTAGTGTAACTGTTTAGTCGCGCCAATTTGACAGGAAGATGCGATTAATAAGGTTTCAAATTTCGTTTCGTGGAATACGGAATGAACAAGAGCCTGCGCGATTACACAGGCTCAAACTTAGACTTAGCTATAAACTTCGGATCTCTCTTGGAGCTGGGCTCAGCGACTACATGCGTGCAAGCTGTGCTTTTCTGTCTTTATTCACCACGCAGAAGTTACCGCGCTTAGTACGACACTTAGAGCACCGTTCGCATTCAACAGGGCTTCTATCCCCTTCCTTCCAACGCTTAACTAAATGGGGTTCAGAAAGCAGCGGTCTTGAAAGTGCGAAGTACTCAATGCCCGTGTTGTTTGCAATCGCTTCGATAGCATCAAAATCCGTTAGACCACCAACCGTGATCACTGGGATATTAACGTCTTGGCTGATCGCGTGACCATACTCATGGAAATAGCCTTCAGCTTGAATGGTAAAGCCATCGTGCGACTCGCCAATCATAGTGTCTGCTTTACCATGAATATTACCTGACACGACAATGCCATCCACGCCCATTTGTTCAAGCTTTTTACAAACAATACGTGTTTCGTCAAAGGTGACACCACCTTCAAAAAACTCCGATGCAGTGAGTTTAACTAAGATAGGGAAATCATCACCCACCAGCTTACGTGTCGCGGTATAGATCTCTAACAAAAATCTCATGCGGTTTTCTAAGCTACCGCCGTATTCATCTTCACGTTGGTTGTAATAAGGGCTTAGAAATTGGTTAATCAGGTAAGTGTGAGCGGCATGAATTTCAACGCCATCAAAACCTGACTTCTGTGCTCTTAATGACGATTGAGCAAAGGCATCAACAATGTAGTCGATCTCGCGTTTGGTCATCGCTTTGCCTAGTGTTTGAGTTCCTTTTTCTGGAACCTCACTTGGTGCGTAGATCACTCGTTCGCCAAGATCATGCGTGGTTTTGGTGCCACCATAAGCTAATTGCATCACGATTTTAGAGTCGTTGTCGTGCACCAGTTGAGTCAGCTTTTGATACTCTTCAATGAATGAGTCGTTATACATACCCATCATGCCTGCATTCGGCTTTTCTTCTTCAACAATGTTCGCGTAGCCCGTCACGATCAGGCCGACTTCACCTTGAGCCAACTCTTCATAGATAGCGTACAGTTTATCTGTCATATGCCCATCTTCGGTGGCCATATTTTCCCACGTTGCACTTCTCATGAAGCGATTCTTTAGTGTCATCTTGCCAATGTGGGTTTCTGTAAACAAAGTGCTCAAGTGTCTTCCTCTCAAAATCGTGTTACGCAAGTTACCCATTAAGCATGGGCACTGATTCAGGCGGATACTACAGAGAATAAGGCAGCGAAAACTTAATCTAGATTAAGAGAGCGGCACTCTCATGTGAGAAAGATATAGAAAGCATCAAAAAGAGATAAAAAAGATTGGAGAAATGGTAACAAAAGAAAGTCGCTAAGTTTTAATAAGCGACTTTGTTCAATTTAATCTGGACTAAGTCAATGGTTCTTACGAGAGGTGTCCACCTGCGAATTTCTGCCTGCTAACAGTTATTTGAACTCATAGGTGTAAGACGCGCCAACACTGTTATTTTCACCGAAATCGTCCTCAGCAAAAATAGTGAAGAAGTTGAATGATTGAGCGTCACTCAACTTGTAGCTAGCACCGACGCCTGCCCAATACCCTGAATAATCATCAGACCCCATTGAACCGCCACCGAAGCCCATAATCGACCACTCATCCGTAATCGTTTTTAAACCAAAGGCACCAATGTAGCCACCATGTGTTGAACTCGGCATCAATACATAATCAGAGCCAACGTTATCATCATCGAAAACCGCCACTTCGCCATCATTATAACTGTAGCCAGCCATAGGGAAGATTTGCCAACCGAACGGCTCAATGTCGAAATAACTCAGTGGTATAAACGTACCAATACTGTAGTTGTTCTTATAAGCATTGTTGTCGTATTCAGAGCGGCTAAAGTTGAAATTGACGATCCCCATAGGCAACAACCATGAACCGCCTACTCGCCACTCTTCACCGTCAGCATTAACACGAGCGTTGATCATTCGCGCTTCATCAAGCCCAATAGACCCAGAGAACTGCAGATCTTCGTTATAAGCAACGCCAGCTTTGGTTACGATTTTAGTCGGATCATCAGGGTGCTTCTCTTCAGCAAAAGCACCCGTTGAAAATAAAGACACTAAAGTAATGATTAGTAGATTACGTAATGTCATTAGAAGGTCGCGCTAACACCAACAAAGTGGATACGGCCATCGAATGAACCGTCAACCATGAATCGGTCCATATCTACTGAACCCAAGTCAGCATATTCGTAGAACACATCAATTAAGATATCATCCCAGTAGGTAGATGCACCCACTGAGTAGCGATACTGCTCACCAACGGGAAGATCAACATACTGCATTGTCGGGTCGTCTTGTGGAGAAGTTTCGTAAGAGAAACCGGCTTTCAAACGCCAGTCTGAGTTAAGTTGGTAATCTGCACCAACTGCAAACTTCCATACATCGTCCCAATCGCGCAATAGTGTTTGATTAATTGGAAGGTTACCATTTTGGTTTGTACCCAAATCTAAAACAGTGCTATCCCATTGACTCCAACGATGAAATTGCACACTAGCTAATAGATCAAGCTGAGTATTAAATGCATAACTCAAACTGGCATCAACAATTTCAGGTACATCTATACCAGTATTTAATGAACGCTGGCCGCCAGTAAATACATTCACATCATTGTTAAATTCATGTTCGAGTTTAGAACGATAACTAGCACCCAATTTAAGCTTGTCTGTCGGTGTGTACATTACGCCAAGGTTATAGCCATAAGCCCAATCAGTGTCTTGCTTAGCTGTAAAAAGAGAGGATGATTGCTGTAATGCAGCCCAACTTAATTGTACACCCGCCCCAACCGACCACTGGTCATTCAGTTGGTAACTCAGTGATGGGTTCACTTGCATTGCAGTAAGAGTGATATCTTCTAGAAGTGCAGCACCCGCCCAATCACTGCCGTAATCAAGGCTAGAGCCGCCAACAGCGCCAAGCGCGATACCAAGGTGTAATTTGTCTGTGACCTGATGAGCGTGGAAGGCACCAAATGACGGCATTACGGAATGAGCTTTACCATCTGGATTACCACCGTTATCTTGATACTTCATTTCAAGATCGAATGCCATGGTGTTGATGGTCGTTTTGCTTTCGCCCATGTGAGACATAGTGGCAGGGTTTGTCCACATCGCCGCTGCAGATCGAGTGTAAACACCATCACCAGCGCCAGTAGTACCAGCGTTGGCAACGACAGCTTCTTGCAAAAACAGGCCACTTGCGAATGCATTTAAGCTCGTAAAAATTGCAGTGGCAGCTAGAGAGTAAGTAAAAGTTTTGTTCATCAGAGCGCTCATTTAGCCTTAGACATTAAATTGCTCTAAGGTTACCGCAAAGCTCAATAAACAAAGGGAATATCCATTATTCCTGTACAAGCGCTATTTAAACTTTCTGGCGACGTAAGGGCGTGGTTTGTCTCGATGAATTTCACGTTGAGCAGCAATCGCCCTGTTCTTACCTAACCCAACCTTTATCTGATACCAAGTTTCGCAGAATACAGCCATGCCCGGGCTTGACCACCAAGTCTTGTTGTAGAGCTTCTTGTTAGCAGCGACGACATCTGGCGACCGATTCGCACACTCAAGTGCCAACGCATAGGCTTCAGCGTAAGGATCTTCGGCAATCTTGGTCACCAACCCATATTCTTTAGCGGTTTCACAGTCGATCACTTTGGCCGTCATCGCCATTTCAAGGGTGTGATCTTTACGCATCAGCTCTCTAAAAGCGATAGCGCCTCCCATGTCTGGAATCAGACCCCACTTTGCTTCCAATATAGAGAAGTTCGCATCCGGGCTAGCAATTCTAAAATCACCGCCACTGACCAATTGCAGGCCGCCTCCCCAACAACGACCATGAATCGCAAAAATGACAGGGCATGGAATATCTCGCCAACCCAATGAAAAGCGTTGTGCAGCGTTAGGCAATGTCGGTAGCCATTTAAACAAGAGCTTCATCGCCCCAGATTTACTGGTTAATAGGGACTTAACATCAAGCCCTGAACAAAAATCAGAACCCTCACCTTTTACTATTACGGCACGAATCTCGGTGTTCTTTTTCAGCTGAGTCACCATGTTATTCACGCCTTGAAACATTGCCATATCAATAGCATTGAGCTTATCGGGTCGATTCAACACAACCGTCGCAATTTGGTTTTTATCGATAGAACAAGTAATACGATCGAGGTTTGGCATGGTGGCTACCTTATCAGTGGTCAGACCTTTAGGTTATACATTTTATTAACATATGCCAAACTTGCACATTAAGAAGCGAGACCTGTGTTGCTTAACGTCTTTCCCTTTACACAAACGACATCAACAAAAAAGCAGTGATGGATCGCTCCATTCACTGCTTTTCATCCGTAGCTTTTATCGCCAATGGCTTTGATTGCCAGTAGCTTTGATTAGCAATGGCTTTCGGTCATGAGCAAAACCTATGTTCTTCGAGATTTCAGTAGCAAGAAGATAAAGTAGCTGCCAGCAATAATGGAAACTAACGTCCCTGCCGCAAGCTGCGCTCGGAACACTACCACTTGCCCTAAGCAGTCAGAAAATAGCATATATTCTGGTAACTTAAACCAAAGCGCTGAACATTAAAAAGGCCATTGAAATTCATCATTTCAATGGCCTTCTCGTTCCTACTAGCCAGGCAGCTAGCTAATTACCTAAGCAACTAACTGAGCTGAGACTCTCTCGCTTCTTGGCTACTGAAACCACGCAAAATGTTAAACAGGGTAATCAATGTGAACAGCATGATAACGAGCGATAAATGCCACGCTTCCCCTAACCCTAACTGAACCAGGCCCATACTCACCATTGAAGACACCACCATCTGCCCGCCACCAGACATCGCAGCCGCCGCGCCAGCGTTCTTCTTATAAGGCAACATCACCAACGCCTGAGCACAAGGTAACGCTATACCATTGCCAAGAATCATCAAGAACTGGCCAAGCATTAAATACAGTGGCTCAAGTGGGCAAAAGAAAAGCCACAACGCCGCAGCAACATGTAATACAGGTGTGCATAACAGAGTTTTCTTGTTGCCCAGAATAGGGCGAATACGGTTACATAAGCTTGTTCCGCCCAGCATGCCTAATGCAGGAATCACCGCCCACATCGCGTATTCATCTGACGTCATACCAATCTGATTTTGCATGATAAATGGCATCACTGATACGGTGGTGATCATCAAGCTAAAGTTAAGCCAGCCAATACTCGCAAAGCTCATAAAATAACGAGAAGTGAGTAACTCTTTATATTGAGAAACCATTTTCTTCGGTGAAGGGATAGCCGAAACCTGAGTGACGGTTTCCTTAAACTTGAACGCCAATACCACCCAAGCCAATGAGACATAGCCAAGTAGCGAGATAAACACCATACTCCAGCCAAAGTGGAAGTTAATAAACCCACCGATAACAGGCGCGATCAAAGGTGTTATAGACGCAACCATTGCAATATAAGACATCGCCAAAGGCAAGTCTGCGCCGTTGAATCTATCGCGCGTCGAGGCACGAGCAAGTACAGCGCAACAGCCAGTTCCTAGGCCTTGCAGAAATCGCCCCATCACCATATTGGTAAACGAGTGGCTGAAGAAAATGATCATCAATAGTCCCAGCATGGCGATTAATAATCCGCTCAGCAGTACTTTCTTGCGCCCGAGAGCATCGGAAATAGGTCCATAAATAAACTGGGAAGGCCCAAAACCTAATAGGTACACACTTACCAAAAGCTGGGCTTGCTCTAGTGACACATCGAAGTCTTTGGCGATCCAAGGTAGTGATGGAAACACAAGCCCCATACTGAGCTGACCGATACTAATGACCAAACACGCGAGTAAGATCGATTTAAAATCAAATCGACGACTCATCGTTTAATACGTCCATTCGAAGAAAAAACGTGCGTATCTAACTCACAACATAAAAACAGAGAAAATAGCGGAAACGCTGCTGGCGAGTTGTTCATAATGCTCCGGCTGGATCAAATAGAGAAAGGCACAGTAAACATACGTGAGCTTGTATAATCATACAATAGACGTTCAACTAAATATGTGAATAGTCACTTTTCAGTAACCTCAACTTTCCGCCTATCGACCACAGGCGCTAGACTAACACTAGACGCTCATAATCAAGGGACTTCAATGAACACTCATCACCGTATTTTTTCATGTGCTTTGGCGCTGCTTGCCCTTGCTCCTACAACGTCAGCCTTTGCGTGGCAGGCAGAGAAGATCACCGACGGACTCGTGATCCCTTGGGGGTTGGCTTATATCAACGACAACTCCATGCTAGTAACAGAAAAATCAGGCGTCATTAAACACATTGATTTAAAGACCGGCGATCAAAACACATTGTTCAGGCTGCCAAATGTTTGGGCGAAAGGCCAAGGTGGATTATTGGATATCGCACTCTCTCCTTTTGAAAACGGAAGGTTCTACGTCACTTATAGTAAAGACGTCGATGGTGAAGGTGTAACGACACTGGCATCTGCTAATTACAGTAATAATGAAATCACTAATTGGACAGACGTGTTTGTGTCGAAATCCAGAACGGACACAGGGCGTCACTTTGGTAGCCGTATCACCTTTGATGATAGCCACCTGTATTTTTCAATCGGCGATCGTGGTGACAGGGACAACGGCCAAGACACCATGACTCATGCTGGCTCAATATTGCGATTAAATGCCGATGGAAGCACGCCAAGCGATAACCCATTCACTGATAACAACAAAGTACTCAATGAGACTTGGAGCTATGGCCATCGTAATCCACAAGGGTTGTTCTATGATGCCCCGACTCAAAAACTTTGGTCGATTGAACACGGCCCGCGCGGTGGTGATGAAATCAACCTAATAAAAGCAGGCGGCAACTATGGATGGCCAGTCACATCACACGGAAAAGAGTATTGGGGCCCAATTAACGTTGGCGAGTCTAAAACCAAAGATGGTATTGAAGCGCCTAAAAAAGTCTACATTCCTTCAATCGCTCCGGGGAGCTTGATTGTTTACCAAGGCGATAAGTACCCAGAGTTGAAAGGAAAACTGCTGGCTGGCGCACTTAAGCTTACTCACATTAATATTGTGACAGTCAATGAACAAGGAGAGGCAATCAAGGAAGAGCGTATTTTAGAAGACTTAGGCGAAAGGATAAGAGACATCGAAACTTCACCAAGCGGCGACATCTTTTTAAGTACCGATAATGGCAACCTGTACCGCTTGAAAAAGTAGTCTAGTTCTCGTTCAAGTAAAGACATTTTCCTTACAACGACAGTGATAAATATAAGCCGTTAAAAGTGGGCTCAGCACCCAGTTAGCGGCTTCTAATTTGCAAAAACAAATGCGCTAAAACAGTGCATTCACTCCAAATCCGTCATCAATTTCGACCACTATTTTCACAAAAACGACAACAAATCACCATACAACTGTAACTCCATGATATTTAAGGAATGCAAAGTTTGACTACCCCCAAGTTTCTGCAACCTTTCACTATGGATTCGATTGACTATCCCCTGATTTGATTTAGACTTCATCTCGGCTAGAAAGAAAGTTCTTTGTATATAAACATTTCGTTGGATTACTAGTAACCCCGTTGTGTTGTACGCAATAGCAATAAACTTTTCCACGCTATCAGTGCCACAATTGGCTCATAATAAAAATTTAATTTTAGGATATCATCATGTCTAACACAGTTACTGGTAAAGTAAAATGGTTCAACGAAACTAAAGGCTTCGGCTTCATCGAGCAAGAAAACGGCCCAGACGTATTCGCACATTTCTCTGCAATCACAGGCGACGGTTTCAAAACTCTTGCTGAAGGCCAACAAGTTGAGTTCACTGTATCTCAAGGTCAAAAAGGCCCTCAAGCTGACAGCATCAAAGTACTTTAATTTAGTATTTTAAAGCTTTCTAAAAATAGCCAGCCTCTGCTGGCTATTTTTTTACCCGCTATTCAGAGATTTAAGGTAATATTCCCCCTCACTATTTCTACCTAAGACACCCCCTCAATGGCTCTTAAACCGACAATCTACAAGTTTCGTATCTCTTTAACCGATATGAATCGCGACTATTACGACTCTTTTAATCTAACGGTTGCTCAACACCCTTCTGAAACAGAACAGCGCATGATGGCGCGTATCATTGCTTTCTGTATCAATGCATCTCCTGAACTTGAGTTCACTAAAGGGTTGTCTAGCATTGAAGAACCCGATTTATGGCAGAAGTCGTTAGATGACCAAATCTTAGAGTGGATTGATGTGGGCGAACCCGATCCAGAACGCGTTAAGAAAGCGACTCGCTTATCTAAGTCTGTGAGCGTGTTCAGCTTCAACACTAAGTCGAATGTTTGGTGGGAACAAAACAAAGGTAAGTTCGGTTACCTGAAAGCTCAAATCGTTCGTCTAGACAACGATGGTATTGAGCAACTAGCAGCGATGACACAACGTACTATGGACCTTTCAGTAATGCTGTCGGGTAACTCTGCGTTCGTAAACAGCGACACGCAATCTGCAGAAGTAACGTGGGAAGAGCTACAGAGTAATGACTGAGATCCAAACTCAGACTGAACCTCAGCGCCAAACTAAGCTCGAAGCGTGTTTGCAGCTCGCTGGTCTCGATTCAGTAAAAGCGCTCTCAACAGGCTACGAGAAAGAGCTATCATCATTTATTGATGAAAACCATGCTCTTTTCAAACATGCTTGTGAGAATAAGCCTGATAACTCTGCACGCCAGACGTTGCTTGGCCTGTTAACCAAAGTACATATCGATGCAAGCTATCGCTTTGAAAGCAATAAAGAAGCGAATGAGGCGATGCAAAATGTATTCGATAATACAGTGGGTACTGAGCACAGCGACAAGTTTCAAAGCTCTAACGCTCAGCAGTTAAAGTTAATCACTCATTTGTGGTTGTTCATTCAAGGGCGACTAGGAATGGATTACAGCCTTGCTAATGATCACGCAGCTGTAGCCGCCACGCTGTTGTCTCGTATATCGAGAAGCAGTGATGATGAGATTCGCGTAGAGTTTATGGCCAGTTTTTATGATGGCTTGAATATCTATCAAGCTGAGAACAAGCCGTCCGGTTTTGTTCACCACTTTAAGCGTTTGTTTAATCTTACTTAAGCATTCCACCAGCTGCTGTACCCAAATTTGCGCTTTATAGATTCTGTAGAGCGCATCTAATTTCCGTTCCAACCAACCCACATCGAAAATGCAGATTCCCTATTACGCTCGTTCCTCACTTTAGGGAATGACGAAAGTGACTAAGTCGCTCATTCTTCACTTTAGGGAATAACAGCATTCTCAGCCATTACAGTTGACTTCATTGCAGGCGTAAAAAAGCCCCGCATAAAGCGAGGCTTAGAATATTTTCAACGAACTTCAATTTACAAAGGCTAAATCACGTGCATCCAATAACGAAACGTATTAACGCAGGCCGTGTAAGAATTCGTGGCGCGTTGCTGGGTTTGATCTGAAGATACCGCCCAGAGCTGTTGTTGTCGTTTCGCTAGTCGCGTCCATTACACCGCGTGATTTCACGCAGTAGTGAACCGCATCCATGGTGACAGCAACGTCATCAGTTTCGAGTAGCGTTTGCAGTGCAACAAGGATCTGCTGCGTCATACGTTCTTGAACTTGTGGGCGCTGAGCAAAGAATCGAACAATACGGTTAATCTTTGAAAGGCCGATGATTTTCCCACGAGGGATATAAGCGACCGCAGTCTTACCATCAATCGTCACTAAGTGGTGCTCACAAGTACTGGTCACGGTAATGTCTTTTACTCGTACCATCTCACGAACGCCCATCTTGTTTTCGATTACCGTAATTTTAGGGAAATTGGCGTAATCCAAACCAGAGAAAATTTCATCCACGTACATTTTAGCAATACGTTGCGGTGTTTCTTCCAGACTATCGTCCGTAAGATCAAGTTCAAGGAGAGTGAGAATCTCACGCATATGGTGTTCGATTCGTTCCTTTTTCTCTTCTCGGCTAACCTGGTTTGGACTCATTGGTGTCTCTAAACCACGGCTTGCTAGCGCATCTTTAACCAACTTCGCTGATTCGCTAAGACCTGACATTGAACTTCCTCTTTTATTACCCCTTCTGGATGGCAAACAAGGATACTCGGAATTTTGAATAAATACACCCATATTTTAAGGGAGGTCATTATTTACGGGGCTTAAACTGTGCTAGAGTGGCTAGAATTTCGTTGGCGAACCAGGTGTTCTGATCATTATTTAACCACCATTGCCAACCACAAAACCAAAACAATAACGATCAAAGGATTTCAATTATGGGCTGTTGCGACGCTCCGGGCTTGATGCCAATTGAAGAAGCACTAGATAAGCTGCTATCGCCAATTCAACCTATTCGAACGACCTTATCACTGCCATTGGCAGAAGCATTGGGTTACGTACTTGCTGAAGATATTCTATCCCCTATTTTCGTACCTCCTTTTGATAACTCAGCAATGGACGGCTATGCACTGCGCTTAGCAGACCTAGAGAACAGTAAAGTGCTGCCTTTAGCGGGCAAGTCCTTTGCAGGTCAACCTTTTGAAGGTGAATGGCCAGCAAACACCTGTATTCGCATTATGACTGGCGCAAAGATCCCGGAAGGTTGTGACGTCGTAATCATGCAAGAAAACACTGCTGAAACTGACGCTGGCATTGAGATTCAGCAAGACGACATCAAGCTGAACAATAACATTCGCCCTACCGGTGACGACATCAAGCAAGGCGATATCGTTCTTAGCCGTGGCGAACGTTTAACACCTCGTGACATTCCAATGATTGCTTCGCTCGGTGTGAGTCATGTAACTGTGGCACACAAACCTAAAGTCGCTTTCTTCTCTACTGGCGATGAGCTCAAGCCATTAGGTCAGCCTCTTGAAGATGGTCAGATCTACGACAGCAACCGCTACGGTATCAAACCGCTGATTGAAGCGTTTGGTTGTGAAGCGATTGACCTAGGCATCATCCCTGATTGCCCTGCAACGCTTAAAGAAACCTTCGAGAAAGCTCAAGAACTCGCGGATGTTGTTGTGACTTCTGGCGGTGTGAGTGTGGGTGAAGCGGATTACACCAAAGATATTTTGGAAGAACTCGGCCAAATCGGCTTCTGGAAGCTAGCTATCAAACCAGGTAAACCGTTCGCATTTGGTGAGTTGGATAACGCTTGGTTCTGTGGCCTACCGGGTAACCCAGTGTCTGCAATGATGACTATGTATGTGTTAGTTCAACCTATGCTGGCTAAACTTGCCGGTCACACTGCGTGGACAGCACCAGAATCGATTCCTGCGATCACTAAATCTGCATTCAAAAAAGGCCCAGGCCGTACTGATTATCAACGTGGTATTTACTCGATTGAAAACGGTAAGTTTGTAGTAGAAACAACAGGTAACCAAAGCTCTGGCGCTTTCCGCTCAATGAGCTTAGCAAACTGCTTTGTGGTACTAGAGCGCGAACGTGGCCGTGTTGAAGTCGGTGAAACGGTTCAGATTCAACTGTTTAACTCCACGCTTTACTAACGAGGCTTGCTGATGGAAATACTGTCTGACGCAGAGATGCTTCGTTACAATCGCCAGATCATTCTCAAACAGTTTGATTTTGAAGGTCAAGAAGCGCTGAAACAGAGTTCAATCTTAGTGTTAGGTGCGGGTGGTTTAGGCTGTGCCTCTGCTCAATACCTTGCGACTGCGGGCATTGGTAAACTAATGCTGATCGACGACGATGTTGTCGAGCTTTCAAACTTGCAACGACAAGTGCTTCACACCGATGCTGATATTGGTAAGAAGAAAGTCGTTTCAGCCGCTGAATCATTACAGGTGTTAAACCCACACCTTAGAGTTGAAACGGTCGACCACAGACTTGATGACGAGGCACTAGCAAAGCTCATTGAAGCGCATTCGTTAGTACTTGATGCCAGCGACAACGTTGAAACGCGCAATCAACTTAACCGTTTGTGTTACGCCTCAAAAACGCCACTTGTATCGGGCGCTGCGATTCGCATGGAAGGTCAGATTAGTGTCTTCACTTATCAAGATGCTGACGCACCCTGTTACCAGTGTTTAAGCGCTCTATTTGGCAACGCTGCTCTAAGCTGTGTTGAAGCCGGTGTGATGGCACCTGTTGTTGGCATGGTAGGCGCGGCTCAGGCTTTGGAAGCTATCAAGGTTATTGCCAAGTTTGGACAACCAAAGCAAGGCAAACTTTTGATTCTCGATGCCATGTCTCACAGCTGGCGTGAAATGAATTTAATAAAGATGCCTAATTGTTCGGTGTGTGGTAAGTAATAAAAAGAGCCAAAGCCCATTGAGTTGGCTTTGGCTCGTTACCCTAATACGTTGTTAATGATTAGAAGTATATTCAGAAGCGACGTAATCTAGCTCCTTTTGCTCTGCGAGCATCTCAACTACAATTTCAGGTAGTGATGGAACCCCATGAAGAAAACCTTGTTGGTTAAAGCCGCCTAGAGCTTCCAGAAATGCACAGGTGTCTTTATTTTCAACACCCTCATAGATAATACGTGCGTTTTTTACCGAAACGAGCTTCTTAACTTCATCGATTTTTTGCATGTAATCAATGTTATGGCAAAGTCCCCATGTAATGGTTATATCTATTTTTATCTCACTAATAGGCAGTTTGACAATACGTTCAATATTCGATGCTTCCATCCCAAAGTCATCTATAGAGATCTCAAAACCATTCAACCTTAGCCGTAAAATATTTGCCAACAATTCTTTTTCAATATTGCCTGAAAGCCCCTTTTCAGTCAGCTCTACAACGATAGTATGCTCAATACCTTGCTTATAGATCTCGAGTAGATTATCGACAACAGATTCATCAGTCAGTAAATTAGGATCGATATTAATTGAGAACCTCAACGATTTATCAAGTTCACTGAAGTGGAGATGATAATCCTGAATGAATTTATTTATCACGATATTGGTAAAAACCTTTTGCTTTCCTAGCTCTTCAATTACTGGCAAAAAATAGCTCGGTGGAAGTAAGGTCCCGTTTTCATCAGACCATCGTGACAACACTTCAAACCCCGAAATAACATTTATATCCGAAACAACTTGCGGCTGATAAACCAGATTGATGGGAAAATCGTCATCGATGATTGTTGCACGGTTACCAAAGCCAAGCTCGCTTTTGGTTATGGTTTCAACTTCAAGTGCTTTATCAACCAACTCACTTATTTGGTTAGCCCAAATAGGCTTTTCTAGTGAAGCGACAACATTTAACTCATAGAGCTTTCCAAGCATACTCACCGAGCTAACAATGGATTTATCCAAACCTGAAATAATGATTATTTTAGACTCAACATTTTGTTGCGACATCATACTCAAGAGTTCAAATCCATCGCCATTGGGCATCATGATGTCCATAATCACCAAATCAAATGATGCGTTTTGCATTTTGCTCATTGCATCGAACGCATTTTCTGCAAACTGTACAGATGTTTTTTTATTAGATAAAGAGACCGCATTTTTAATGACCTCTCTCGATAGTTCAACATCGTCAACAATCAATACTGTGTTATTCATTCTCTTCACCTTTATAGTTTGCAATAATATCCATCCAAGTGCGTTGTGATTTCATTTTCTTTGAATCCAAGTTCATGACCTTCATTGATCTATCGTTACTTCTTACACTTCGATACTCGCAGCCCAATGAAAAAAACAGATCAAAAATCCTTTTGCTTTTCAGTAGTATATAAAGCTCTTTATCTGGATTTAAGCTTTGTAGATACTTGTACGCCTCTCTGCCCATTGTGTCTGTAAATGACGAATAATGAGTGCAGTTAAAAGTAACAACTAAATGTGCTCTATCTTCTTTAGATACTAAGACTTGCTCCAAAAAATCTGCTGCAAGATTATAGTTAGCACTTAATAAGTGTCCGATTAATTGCCCATTAACCGTGACGAGCGTTAACTCTCCAGAATATTGATTTATTATTTTTTCAATAATTACCTTTCTACTCAGACCTAAATCTTCTAAATTACTGAGCATAACGTTATCCTCATATTCAAAGATGACATCAATTAACTTGGTAATCTTCCCAAGAAGGAATGAATTATTTGAGTTAATCACCGTAACTTCTGTTTGGACGTGCATGTTCATATCAATATAACCGTTATTATTAAATTTATTCGTTAACCCTGTGAGAACTGTTTGTGAGTCGTTTGCCTCCCAAACATCAAATATGTTGACTCCAATAAGGTCCAGTAACTCGTTTTGACGTTTTAAGTGGGGAGTTGTTACTCCTCTTTCCCAACGGCTTAGTGTCACAACGTCCAGGTTGTTAAAGTTAGAGTTACTTCTTTGAATCGCATCAACAAAATTAGTTTGAGACAAACCATTATTAACACGAAACGTACGTATAATATTTCCAAACATAGCTTTATTTTCTTATTCGTTATTGTGATTTAGCTTATTTTTAATTAAATACGAACAAAAGCTAAGGGCAAGCTGTGATTGAATAATTTGAAAATGCCCAGCTACTCTCAACACTTATTGGATGATAGTTATTTTCATAACAGTTTGGGCATTATCTTGATGACAATGCCCATAACTCTCAGAAAAACAGATGAAAATAATACATGAAGATCCGAAGATGGCTTACCCTCAGGTTATAGGTAGGAGTATTTAACTAAGTTAGCAAGTACCACCTGATAAAGCGCAATGAAGCTTTAGCTTTAGATCGCTCGGGTTGAGCGGTTTGGTTAGATAACACGAAAAGTATTGGTCCATTCGAGCCTCTTCTTGAATGGTAGCTCGTGCCGTAACGGCAATTATAGGTAACGATGGCTTACGCTTTTCCAACTCAGAAGCAAGCTCAATGCCATCCATAACCGGCATTGAAATATCCGTCAGTACAACATCAAAGTCATGTTCAGAAGCGAGTGCTAAAGCCTCCAAACCATCATTCGCGGTCATGCATTCACAACCTAGCTCGTTTAAGTGGAACTCTAGAATTTCTCGGTTGAACTCAACATCATCAACGATCAAGGCTTTTTTACTTGTGCAGTCTAAGCGCTCTCTAACGTTATATACCTGTTCAGCAACACCGTTAGAACACTCAAGAACATTCATAATTTCTTGAGCTGGGAGTGAGATAACAAAAGTACTACCGGTGCCGAGCACACTCTCAACACGCAACGAACCCTTCATTAACTCTACGATGGTTTTAGTTATCGCCAAGCCCAAGCCAAAACCAAACTGTTGGTCTTCTTGATTAACCTGTTCAAAGCCGTTAAACACCGCATCCAATTTATCTTGGGGAATACCGACTCCAGTATCGCTTACGGAGATATTGAATGCTCTATCGTCGGTTGAAACTTCTATTGTCACCCCTCCCTTGTTTGTAAACTTCAATGCGTTCGAAACTATATTATTGATTGCTTGCTTAATACGAAGCTCATCAATCATCAATGTTGTCGAAGCATCGACATTGCATATAATATCAAGCGACAATTGTTTAGACTCGCTAAGCGGAAAAAACGTATTTTCAATTTCGCGCATCAAACTCATTACTGACAGGCATTTAGGGTTTAATGAATAGCTTGCTGCTTTTACTCTTTCAAAATCCAATAGGTCATTCACAATGCCTAAAATAGTATTGCTCGCACTCGAAATACCGTTCAGCTGATGGCGATATTCGTCAAAGTTTTTGCTATGGCTTAGCATATGTGTATAACCAATAATCGCGTTCAGTGGCGTGCGAACCTCATGGGACACATTTGAAAGCAGCACCGATTTCTGTTTATTGGCCTCACTCGCCTCTTGCGCTGCTATCTCGTACTGCTTCGTTCGCTCTTCAACTTCATATTCAAGCCCTTCAATCAAATTTTGAATCTGGATCCCAGCCTCAGAATAAGCCTTTGAAAGCTGTTCAATTTCGTCTCCATTACTATAAACAGTATGTCTGGATTTATTAAAATCACGCTGCTTTAGATATTTAGCTTGTGCGATCAATTTAGAAATAGGTATCAGCATCTTATTCACCGCGATTGAGTTAATAGCTAAAAACAGACCAAGCAAAAGGATATAAGCAAAGAACAGGCGTTTGATCAACGAGTTATCACCAGATAAAACCAGCTCTTTGGTGGTCGCATAACTGGAACGAATCACATGCTCTGGCGTGACTAAAATCAACCTCCAACCGGTTTGACGGTTCTGAACAAAAGTGACATTGAAAACACCTTTTTCGCCACTTACCACAAAACTACCCAAGTAATGTGACATGATATGGCTTCCGACACTCTTTTGAATTTGTTCATCAAAAACACTTTCAGACATCAATTGGTCGACATTCTGTTGTAGATTCGACGCGATAAGCTTGCCGCTGTCGTCTACTAAGAAATAACGGTATTGGAATTCATCGATCATATTTTCAAAAGTCAGTGAACGAGAAAAATACTCTAAATCTAAATCAAATTTGAGTAACGCGTTATCCCAGTGCTCTGGACGGATATAAATGGCAAACTTAGTGACGTGCCCCACTTTAACTTCTTTCCCTATATAGAAATTCTTGTAGTGGATCATGCGACTAAAATCGACAGAAATAGAGCGGCTTACAATACCATTTTCGGTGATAGAGACTTCTTGGTTGCGTTCAGTGTCAATAAAAAGCACCTTTTTGATAAAGGGCTTAAGCTTAGTATTGATATAAGCCAGCTGTTTATTACGAAGTGCCTCGTTTTTCGATTCATTAACAAAATCATGAGCAAAATCAATCGCCACATGATCCACTTCCTCAGTGATCAGCTCGACCTCTTTATCAAGGGTTACACTTTGAGCTTTCACAAAGGTAAGTAGAAGCTTTTTGTTATTTCCCGTAATGCTCTCCTTTATCTCTTCAAATTGGTTTTGTGAAGAAACCTGAACGATTTCGATAGCGGAGTACGTAAGCAACACCACAAATAGAACCAGTATTGTTGCGTTGGTGAAAATGATTTTATTTTTAAAAGACACGTTCATATCCTCCAACTTAAGCGTCAAAAAGTTGAATCATGGCGTTAGACACATCCATCAAAATCTTTTTTCCTGCACTTTCATTGATTACCGCGTCGTAGTGCTCCAATTTAAGACAAATTCTTGCAACCTCTGTAGCCCCGCAAGATAACGCAATGCCTTTCACTTTATGGGCGAGCGCTCGATTGGACTCACCTCCTTGAAGAATATCATCATTAACCTTGTGCAAACTTCTAATAGCAATCTGACGAAATCGAACGCCAATATCCGATTGAAAGTTACAACCCGTCGCCATTAAAAATACATTTGTGTCGATGCTATACATACCAATTTCTCCCGCCTTCGTGACCCCCTTAATTTTGACCGTCTGTTACAAAACTGATATGGCAGATCGAGAATTTAAATAACCGGCATGCCTAATGGCATTGTCTGTTTTTTAACTTGGCTTATGCCATATTCACTGCTGGCTACATTTGGACAATAGATCACACTTTTTATGATTATCGAGTGAAAATAATGGCTCAACTTTTCAGACATACTTTTAGACGCTTGGAACAATTAGGTCGAGTGTCTATAAAACAAATATTTGGCGTAACGGCCTTCTATGTAGATCACGTTTTGCTCGTTCTACATAAAAGTGGGGAGCTGTACCTCAGAGGAACACCGGCACAAGAAGGCTACTTTATTAACAAGGGCTACCCCAAGGTGAATGCGAGCGTACTTGGAGTAAGTCAGAATGCGGATTATTACAAGTTGCCAGCAAACCCTTGGAGCAAGTATTCTTTGACTCTATGTGAAGCAGAAATCGCACTAGAGCAAATAAAGAGATCACAAAGCAGTTATATTTCTGCTCCCGAAAGGCTCAAAGACTTACCCAACATGCGATTCTCAACTGAGCAACTTCTTGAGAAAGCGGGTATAAACTCCATTGAGAAACTCAAAAACCTGGGCACGATTGGTGCTGTAGAGGCTATCCAACAGCATACCCACCATAAACCAACCATCGAGTTAGTTTGGTCGTTAGAGGGTGCAATCCAGGGTATACACCGTTCACAACTGCCGACGAACCTAAAAAATGCATTGCGCACCCAAGCTCAAAGTTATTGTTAGCCTATATTGTTTTAACGAAGCTTAGATTCTTGTTAAATCCAAATGCGGTCAATTTGATGCCGTGGCTATTCCTAGCTACGGCTCATTAGGCTAACCCGCTGTCCTTAAGTGATTTCACTCAAGTTTAACGTCTTTAAATTAGCCTCCCCTTTCATTTGATCGCCCACTCCGTTTTAATTTTCACTGCCAGCCTTTATTTTGGTTTCCTACTATTCCCTCTGCTACAAATTACCATTCAAGTTTTAATGCAACTGAATTTATAACTATTTATTTTACAACCTGCCCTATCGCTACCAAACTAGGCATATCAACACAACACTAATAAAAGGTGCCTAAATATGCGTTCATTAATCTTTATTTCAACAGCAGTATTAGCAACTCTTATCTCTTTTCAGTCGGCGGCCGCAAATGTCACTGTGCGTTGGACAGGGAAAGTACCGACTTCTGACTGCGCTTCAAACCCTATTAGCAATCAAGTCGCGTTCAACTCACAAAGCGAACGTTGTAAGGTTGAACTTAAACAAACTGAAATAACTAATACAAAAACAGCAAATAAAATGGTTTCGTTTGATGTGTAATATGAAAGGAAAACCCATTAAGTAGGCATAATAGCCAGATTAATATTCAACCTGACCTTGCATGTAATCGCAGCAAATAAATAATACGGGTATGATAATTAAACTGGCTGTTTGTTTATGCACTTAATCTTACATAAAGGGTCGCTAAGAATTTCGCTAGCCGACCACCCAACGATAAAACCCATCCAGCTCACACTCAGTGAATTTTTAGTTCTAAAAGAGTTACTCACTCATCAAGGGGAGCATTTAACCAAACACCATCTACTAAAAATGGGATGGCCCAATTCATTCGTCTGTGACAATGCATTGAATATGGTGATCATGTCTTTAAGAAAGAAGCTTCTTAGGCTCGGTGGATGGATAGAAATCAATACCATTTACAAGATAGGTTATAGTTTAAATAAAACTGACAAAATATGTGTTTTGCAGTGAATTTAAACACTCCCGTCCAAAAACCAGCGCCGCCAACCTACAACTTGCCTTTGAATATGACCAATGCATTCGGTCAGTTGCATCAATGGCTAGG
>NZ_JBFROW010000076.1:0-31095 GCF_041471665.1 Vibrio sp. 10N.261.51.F11
AAAGTGCGATCCCGCCCTGCTATTAACCCCACATTCAAACACCATTACTTTCACATACGTTTTTACGTTTTAATTGCGCTATTTCATTTGGTGCATTCCACTATGAAGAGCAATCAACGGTAACCACTATTTGAAGTATTTAGCGGTTGTTATTGATCTTTTAGCTCGTAAAGTGATTGGTTGGTCGATGTCTTTATCACCCGCTCCTCGGTTAACAGGTAAAGCTCTTTCGATGGCTGATGAGTCACGTGGTAAGCCCAGAAGTGTCACGTTCCATAGCGATCAAGGTAGTCACTATACCAATCGTAAGTACCGCCAATTACTGTGGCGTTTTCAAGTCAAACAGAGTTTATCTCGCAAAGGAAGTTGCTGGGATAATGCGCCAATGGAGCGCTTCTTTAGAAGTGTAAAGACGGAATGGGCCCCAACGGTGGCCTAACGCACAATGAATCAGAACGATTATATTGGGAAAACTCTAAAACCGTGACCAATTTTAGTTGACCACTACAGTAAGAAAGAAGCAGATTAGTGAAAAAGAGGGATTAGCGCAGCTACCTGCGTTTTGAGTCTACGAACTTAGCCAGATCTTCCAGATGAACCACCAACTTTGCCTTTTGCCCTTCCCCCATAGCCACGACAGGAATGAGCAAACTTCCCGAAAGGTAATGACGCCTTACATCTCTATAGGTAACTCCTAAGTACTCTTCACAAAGCTCTGAGAGCGGGATAAGGACCTTTCCATGTTGCTTTAGAAGCAAATCAAAAGTTGAGATTCTTTTCATAGCCTCGATCTCCAGTTATCTACTGGTTATACTATGAACAATGATTTGAAAAGTTTGGCAAAATAGCAGGACGTTTTTACGTGTTTCGACTTTGACTAGCAGATTTATGATATGAAAAGTTAACTATGGGCACTCAGTGGGCACAAACCAATAATTAAATATTTGTAATTCATTAGGTTAGTTAAAATTCGCTACTATCGAGCATTGGAGCGACAGACAATCTACATGAATGTGTCATGGTAAAGTACCCTGGTAGCGAGTCAAAAAAATATGCTGGAATACCCAGCAAAAGCAAGGTCGGCTATTGTAAATGCTATGCCCAGTTTGTGCTATATGAACTTTACCTCACATTTTTTATTTAAACCTATTCACCAAACCTCTAATTCAGCCTCACTAATCAGTTATGCCTTGAGTCACACTGTCATTTTGAGTTACCTTGTCTTATTCAAAGTCGTGGGTCACAATACGCTCTGTACCTGACTTTAATAGAAATCATTGGCTCCCAAAACGTAGTAACCTAGAAATAAGGTTTGATTAGGGATGTCCGATTGAATGGTGAAAAATTTGGACCACACATTAATAGAGCAAGTTGAAGGGATATGCGCATCGCGAGGCGTTAGATTAACACCTCAAAGAAAGCGAGTGTTTGAGCTCATCCTCTCTAATAAAAAAGCCTCCAGTGCTTATGAATTATTAGAGCAGTTGAAAGTCAGTGAACCGCAAGCCAAGCCACCTACAGTATATCGCGCTTTGGATTTCTTGTTGGAGCAAGGTTTCATTCACAGAGTTGAGTCAACCAATAGCTTCATATGCTGCTGCTCTTGCAATGCCAACAAACATTTCTCCCAACTACTGATCTGCGATAAATGTGGCACTGTGATAGAACTGCAGGACGATGCGCTTGTCACCCTACTCGCCAGTAACGCTGAGAAGCATGGCTTTCAATTGACGAATCATGTCATTGAATCGCATGGCATTTGCCAATCTTGCTCCTCCGAGATGAAAGAATAAGATTATAGAAGAACATTATGCGCGCTGAATTTGTAAACCCGTTTTTAGCTTCTTTGATGAACGTATTAAAAACGATGGCTTCTCTAGAATTGAAGCCACAAAAACCGAGAGTTAAGAAAGATGAAATCGCTCGTGGTGATGTATCCGGCCTAATTGGTATGGTGGGTACACAATCTCGTGGCTCTATGTCGATCACCTTTGATGAAGGTCTCGCTCTCGAAATCATGGAAAACATGCTTGGTGAACGACCAAACGGCCTCAACGAAGAAGTGACCGATATGGTGGGTGAAATCACTAACATGGTGACTGGCGGTGCGAAACGTATTCTTGCGGAAAGCGGTTTTGACTTCGATATGGCAACACCAATCGTGGTTTCCGGTAAAGGTCATACGATTCGTCACAAGTGTGATGGGGCAATCATCATCATGCCTTTCTCATCTCAATGGGGTAATGCTTTCATCGAGATCTGTTTCGAATAACAGCTGTTTATTTCTAGCAGTACTGAGTATCAACTCAAAGAAGGTTGGCATCATGCCAGCCTTTTTTATTACCTGCGATTTAACCAATGCTTGCTATACAGATACAAAAGCGCCAACCCGAAGGTTGGCGTTTTTTTGGTGCTATCAACTCAATTAAGCTTTAAGCGCTTTAAATGCGTTGATTAGACCGTTAGTTGAGCTGTCGTGAGACGTTACTTGAGCATCGTCAGCAAGCTCTGGAAGAATTTGGTTTGCTAGTTGCTTACCAAGTTCTACACCCCATTGGTCGAAGCTGAAGATGTTCCAGATAACGCCTTGAACGAAGATCTTGTGCTCGTACATCGCGATTAGGTTACCTAAAGAGCGAGGGTTGATTTGCTTAACAAGAATAGAGTTCGTTGGACGGTTACCTTCAAATACTTTGAAAGGTACAAGCTCAGCCACTTCTTCAGCTGTTTTGCCAGCCGCTAGGAATTCAGCTTCCACTGTCTCTTTTGTCTTACCGAATGCTAGTGCTTCAGTTTGAGCAAAGAAATTAGACATCAACTTCTGGTGGTGATCAGATGCTGGGTTGTGGCTGATAGCAGGAGCAATAAAGTCTGATGGGATCAGCTTAGTGCCTTGGTGAATCAGTTGGTAGAAAGCGTGCTGACCGTTTGTACCTGGTTCACCCCAGATGATAGGACCAGTTTGGTATTCTACTGGATTGCCGTCACGGTCAACAAATTTACCATTCGATTCCATGTTGCCTTGTTGGAAGTAAGCCGCAAAACGGTGCATATATTGATCGTAAGGTAGAATTGCTTCTGACTCAGCGCCGTGGAAGTTGTTATACCAAATACCGATAAGCGCAAGGATTACTGGAATGTTGCTTTCAAACTCAGTTGAAGCAAAGTGGTTATCCATCTCGTGAGCACCTTCTAGTAGCTCAACGAAGTTATCGAAGCCAACAGATAGTGAGATAGAAAGACCGATTGCAGACCATAGTGAGTAACGACCACCAACCCAGTCCCAGAATTCGAACATGTTGTCAGTATCAATACCAAACTCAGCGACCGCAGTTGCGTTAGTTGATAGTGCTGCGAAGTGTTTAGCTACGTGTGCGTTGTCACCCGCTTCAGCCAAGAACCAATCACGTGCAGAGTGCGCGTTAGTCATTGTTTCTTGAGTCGTGAATGTTTTAGATGCCACTAAGAATAGCGTTGTTTCTGGGTTAAGAGGCTTAAGTGTCTCAACGATGTGAGTGCCATCTACGTTAGAAACGAAGTGCATGTTTAGGCGAGTTTTGTATGGCGTTAGTGCTTCAGTCACCATGTATGGACCAAGATCCGAACCGCCGATACCGATGTTTACAACATCAGTGATCTCTTTACCTGTGTAACCTTTCCACTCACCAGAAACGATGCGGTGTGTGAACAGTTCCATTTTTGCTAGTACAGCGTTAACTGCTGGCATTACGTCTTTGCCGTCAACCATTACTGGCTTGTCGCTACGGTTACGTAGAGCAGTGTGAAGTACTGAACGACCTTCAGTCTTGTTGATTGCATCACCACCGAACATTGCTTCGATTGCAGACTTAACTTCAGTCTCGTTCGCAAGAGCAAATAGGTGCTGCATAGTTTCAGCATCGATAAGGTTCTTAGAGTAATCCACTAAGATGTCAGAACCGAAACGAGTAGAAAAGCTCTCGAAACGCTTTGCATCTTGAGCAAACAGCTCTTTCATATCCATATCTTGAGCAGACTCAAAATGTGCCGTTAGAGCTTTCCACGCTTGTGTTTGCGTTGGGTTGATATTTTTCAACATGGTATCTATCCCGATGTTACTGTAGGTTTTATTCTAAACGTCACCTGGGTGATGAATAGAACCCCCGATTAGGCGAAAGTTTATATTTTTCTGTGATGACCAAACCGCGTCACCACTGAAAGATTCTTTGTAATTTTTTTTCACGACGTATTATGCCGCATATGAAGAGCTGTACCTTGAGATAAATCAGGATTAGATTTCCTGACAGAAGAATCGGTACAGACTCTAGCTCTAACATAATTAAGTGTGAGCGATACCTGATAAATTCAAGTTCAAAAGATAGCGTTAAACCACTTTTTTTCCAAATACATTATAAAGGATGGCGTATGTGGATTCAGAAGACTATACACCTAAATGCACGAAAGCGTGGATTTCATCTCATTACTGATGAAATTGAACAACAGATACACGATATCAATTCTCTATCTGTTGGTTTATTACATCTTTTTATCCAACATACCTCTGCCAGCCTCACGCTAAACGAGAACGCTGATCCTACCGTCCGTACCGATATGGAGTCGCACTTTAATAAGTTTGTCCCAGAGCGAGCGCCCTACTACAGACACACCTATGAAGGTGATGATGACATGCCTGCCCACATTAAAGCATCGACACTTGGCACCAGTGTGACAATACCAATTAGCAATGGTCGTTTAGCTTTAGGAACATGGCAGGGTATTTACTTAGGAGAGCACCGAGATTGTGGTGGAAGCCGAACTGTGATTGCTACGATGCAAGGTGAGTAGACTGCTTGAAAACAAGATCTCCTTAATAAAAACAATATCTTGTTAATAAAAAAGAGTGGTGTGTTTCCACGACCACTCTTATAAAAATAGTATTTGGCCTACTGTAGGCCGAAAGGTTTAGAAGGGCTGGTTTATCATAACCCTAAAGGCCCCTTCGTCACCACCTCGCGCCAACTCAGCACGTACAACAATACCTTCCACTTGGAAACGCACCGCGCCACCTAAGCTCCATTTCATGTCCGAGTGCAGTGTTTTGATGTCGTACTCATCGGCAACGCGCCCTAATTCAGCAAACGCTACCCATTGCCACCAAGGCAAATCGTAGTAGTTTATCAGTGGGATATCGCCAAGTGGTTGCCAGTCAGGAAGTACTCGGTACTCAGCAGAATAATGAACTGCAGAGCGACCGTGATAACGACCTCCGGTATAACCTCGTAAACGATACAAGCCACCCAATCGAGCTTGCTCCGTTTCTGGTGGGCGAGCACAATCTTGCCCAGAGCAGTTATCCCACGTTGGCGTGTCAGCGGTATAGAAATCAAATGCTAAAACTTGTTGATCGAATAAGTCCCCTAAAGGACCTAAAGCAAAGTACTGGCTATTTTGGAAGGTCCACTTAAGCCACAAGTCATCGTTAGACCAACTCTCTGCGCCAGTGGTGAACTCAAGGTTAGTGTGAGAACCTCTGGTCGGGTTGCGTGTGCTATCACGGTTATCCCAATCAAACGCCAAACTAAAGCCTGTTGCCTCCTCGGTATTATTTAAACCTTCCAACTCGCGAGCAGTATAAAAAGGCGTAAATAGAATCGAACTGACACCCGATTCGATTGGCGAAGCAAAGCTCACATCTTTGATTGGCTGAAAAGCACCGAGTAAACCGTGTTCTGCAACGTTGCCCCAAGGTAGCAAATACTTAAACTCAAACTGATAGTTTTGCTCTAAGCCATCAACTATAGTTTTGTCATCGATAGATGAATCATTATCGCCTTGAGAGCCAATATAATAAGGATTGTCGTTGAAGCGCGCTTGGTACATCTGAGTACTAAACAAGATATTCTCAGACAAGGCATAATTAAAGGCCGATAGAAAACCGACATAGCTGTCTTTGTCTGAATACAAAGCCATACCAAACAGAGCCGCTTGAGGTTGCCAAACGCCCTTTGCGAGACCAGCAACCCCAAAGGTATTGCCCATGGTTTCAGTACTGAAATAGAAAGGAACAAAAGCGGAGTCTTTTTCTTCACTTAGAACAGAAGAAGAAAAGCTGACACCAGTTACTGCCATTGCAGACATTAACCAGTATCGAGAAGTTCGCTTGAACATATCTATTTTACATATTCCATCGCAACACGCGAAGTCAGCTTAGTGACTAACTCGTAAGCGATAGTGCCGATATGTTCAGCCACTTCTTCTGAAGGTAAATCTTTACCCCACAGAGTCGCTTCATCGCCGACTTTATCTGCCGCATCAGGGCCTAGATCAACCGTTAGCATGTCCATGGACACACGTCCTGCGATCGGTACTTTTCGACCGTTAACGAACACTGGAGTACCGTTAGGTGCAGTACGAGGATAACCATCACCGTAACCAATCGCGATAACACCAACCTTGGTATCACGTTCACTGGTCCAGTTTCCGCCATAACCCACACTTTCACCGGCTTTCACATCGCGAACGGCAATTAGGTGTGAGGTCAGGGTCATCACAGGCAAAAATCCAAGCTCTTGCGCTGATTTATCAACAAACGGAGAGACACCGTAAGATATGATTCCCGGACGAACCCAATCAAGGTGGCTATCTGGCCAAGCGAGTAAACCCGCAGAGGCAGCAAGTGAACGCTCCCCTTCACAACCGTCGGTAAGAGATAAGAAAAGCTCTGTCTGTTCAACGGTGGTTGCTCTATCCAGTTCATCAGCACAACCGAAGTGGCTCATGTAACGTAGAGGTTTGGCAACATTCGCACATTGATGCAAACGCTCAACAAAGTTTTGGTATTGCTCAGGGCGAACACCTAATCGGTGCATACCACTGTCGACTTTTAGCCATACCACAACGGGTGTTTCCAAATCCGCATTCTCTAGCGCGCTTAATTGCTCTTCACAATGCACCACCGTTTGAATGTTATTGGTCACCAAGATTGGCAAATCGCCCGAAGAGTAAAATCCTTCCAGCAACAAAATAGGTTTAACAATGCCACCAGCACGAAGTTGTAACGCTTCTTCAATACGCGCCACACCAAAAGCATCAGAGCTTTTTGAATGCTTGGCTATATGCAGTAAGCCGTGTCCGTAGCCATTGGCTTTCACAACAGACATGACCTTGCACTGAGGAGCCTTCGACTTTATCTGGTTCAGGTTATGTTCGAGCGCGTTTAAGTCAATGCTCGCCGTCGCCGCTTTCATGTAAGTCATTAGCGATTACTCATCATCAAATGCAGGGCCTGCATAGTTATCAAATCGGGAGTGTTGGCCTTGGAACGTAAGACGAACCGAACCGATCGGACCGTTACGTTGCTTACCAAGGATGATCTCAGCAATGCCTTTCAAGGAACTATCTGGGTTATAAACCTCATCACGATAGATGAACATGATCAAATCGGCATCTTGCTCAATCGAACCTGATTCACGCAAATCCGAGTTTACTGGGCGCTTATCAGCACGTTGCTCTAGGGAACGGTTAAGCTGAGAAAGTGCCACAACCGGAACGTTGAGCTCTTTTGCTAACGCTTTCAATGAGCGAGAAATCTCGGCGATTTCAAGAGTACGGTTATCAGATAACGAAGGTACACGCATTAATTGAAGGTAATCTATCATGATCATAGAGATACCATCGTGTTCACGAGCGATACGTCGAGCACGAGAACGCACTTCTGTTGGCGTTAGACCCGAGCTGTCATCGATATACATATTCTTCTTATCCATCAGAATACCCATACTCGACGAGATACGAGCCCAATCTTCATCATCTAGCTGACCAGTACGAATCTTGGTTTGGTCTACGCGAGAAAGTGACGCAAGCATACGCATCATCAGCTGTTCGGCTGGCATCTCTAGCGAGAAGATTAAAACCGGTTTGTCTTGCTTCATCGCCGCGTTTTCACACAAGTTCATCGCAAATGTGGTTTTACCCATCGATGGACGAGCAGCAACAATAATTAAGTCAGAGCCTTGTAGACCTGCTGTTTTCTTGTTGAGGTCGTTGAAGCCAGTATCGACACCTGTCACACCATCTTGCGGCGTTTTGTATAGGATCTCGATACGTTCTAGCGTCTTCTCTAGAATGCTATCAACGTTTTGTGGACCTTCGTTTTCACTTGCACGGCCTTCGGCAATCGCGAAGACTTTACTTTCAGCAAGATCAACCAGCTCTTCCGAAGTACGACCTTGAGGGTCATAACCAGAATCAGCAATCTCATTCGCGACACCAATCAGGCTACGAACAAGTGCACGTTGCGCTACGATATCCGCATACGCATTGATGTTTGCGGCACTTGGTGTGTTTTTCGCTAAGTCAGCAAGGTAAGCAAAGCCACCCACTTCTTCAAGTTGCTCACGCAGCTCTAAATGTTCAGAGAGTGTAATAAGATCCAGAGGAGAACTTTCTTCAAGGATATCCTTTACCGCTTCAAAGATCAGACGGTGAGGACGGCTATAAAAGTCTTTGGCCACAACCTTTTCAGCAACTGTATCCCAGCGTTCGTTATCTAATAACAAACCGCCAATAACAGATTGCTCAGCTTCTAATGAATGTGGCGGGACCTTGATGGCGTCCACCTGATCGTTGGCTGATTTCTGACTTTTGGTATCCACTATGACTACACTCAATAACTAATAATGATCGTTCATTATACCCAAGAACATCCGTTTGTAATCCGATCCTATGAGTTTGTTTTATTGTTCAGGAAGAATTTACCTATTGCTGACGAAATTAACCAAGGGTAGCATTACGATCCTGCCATTCACTCACTGTATAACTAGAGGTATGCGTGTCCAAATTATTGGCTCTGAGCACTGGTCTTCTAAGCACTGGTCTCCTGAGCGCTCCGATGGCCTTAGCTGATGATACTAAAGACTCTGTTGATGCTAATACCTCTGTTGATGCAATCCTCGACTCTATAGTAGTTTCAGAACCAACTTCTGAGCCGATCGTCGTTGCACCGACACCTGAAGAAAAAGAGTTGGATATCGCACCGAGTGATACAAGTGATACAGAACTGCCGAGCCCGCTAAAAACGGAAGTCGAATTTGGATATCAGTCGCATACTGGTAACTCTGATTCACGAGCGCTTAACGCACGCCTTAACGGTGAGTACACGGCTGGCCGTCATAGAACCAGTGGTGAATGGAAATACTACAACCTCTACAAAGATGGCGAAGAAGATAAAAGGCAATCGACTTACTCAGCTCAGAGTGACTACAAGTTAAGCCCTAAAACCTACCTTTACGGCAGTTTCAAAGGAGTCGACTCGAGATACAGTGCTTACTTTAAGGACTACACAATTTCGAGTGGTCTGGGTTACCAGTTTTCGAATACCGAAGAGTTTGTGTTGGAAGTCGAAGTGGGACCAGGTTTTCGTTACCAAGAACCGAACCTTGATGAGATTGATGATGATGACATCATCTTCCCAGAGATTGTTGAAGAGGCAATTTTCCGTGGCAACGTGAATACGTCATGGCAGGTGTTGAAGAATTTGCAGCTCAAGGCAGACGTGACGCTTGTCTCTGGTCACAGTAACCTAAAGTTTGATACTGAGTTAGAAGCCATCAACGATATTACTGACAATATCGCGCTGAAGATCGCTCACTCTCGCCAGTACCACGATAAAGTGCCTGAAGGCTTAAGCAAACAAGACTCTGTTCTATCGATCAACTTGCTCTTCCAGTTCTAATCTTAGGCCACCTCTAACCTTGAGAACAACTTGTTCAGCAATAACAGCTTATGGATCACCGTAAGCTTTTTACCTACTGTAGCCCTTCCTTGTACTTTCCTATATTCCAGACATAAAAAAACACCAGCCGAAGCTGGTGTTTAAAACTTTCAAAAGAAAGAATTCGTCTTGGTACTGAAATTACTCAGCTGCAACGATAGCGATTTTCGCAGTAGCAAAAACTTCAGAGTGAAGTTGGATGCTTACTTCGAATTCGCCGATGTTACGTAGAGCGCCTTCAGGTAGGCGTACTTCGCTCTTAGCTACTGCAACACCTGCCGCTGTAATAGCGTCAGCGATGTCACGAGTACCGATAGAACCGAATAGTTTACCTTCGTCACCAGCTTTAGAAGCGATTGTAACGCCTTCTAGAGTGTTAACGCTCTCTGCACGAGCTTCAGCAGCAGCTAGTTGCTCAGCAACTTTAGCTTCTAGTTCAGCACGACGAGTTTCGAACATAGCAACGTTGTCTTTAGTTGCCATAACTGCTTTACCCTGTGGGATAAGGAAGTTACGAGCGTAACCAGATTTAACGTTTACTTGGTCGCCAAGGCCACCTAGGTTACCGATCTTATCAAGTAGAATAACTTGCATTATCTTAGTCCTCTTAAACTATTATTAACTATTACCGATTACTGATGCTTGTCAGTGTACGGTAGTAGAGCTAGGTAACGAGAACGCTTGATAGCGCGAGCTAGTTGACGCTGGTACTTAGCGCTTGTACCAGTGATACGGCTAGGTACGATTTTACCAGCTTCAGTGATGTAGTTTTTAAGAGTTGCTACGTCTTTGTAGTCAATCTCTTGTACGCCTTCTGCAGTGAAACGGCAGAATTTACGACGACGGAAGAAACGAGCCATGGGCTATCTCCTGATCTTAAATTTAGTAAAGCGGTCTTTCACAATTATCGAAATAACTATCAATGACCTAAAACAAGTTGAGAATTTTTTAAGGCGTTAAGCCAAAAAAGAATTACTCAGCAGCTGCTTCTGGTTTAGCTTCTGTACGCTCTTCGCGACGAGGAGCACGCTCTGCACGCTCTTCTTTTTGCTTAAGCATAATAGATTGCTCAGTCACAGCGCCTTTAGTGCGCATGATCATGTTACGTAGAACTGCATCGTTGAAACGGAAAGCAGTTTCTAGCTCGTCAATCACTTCTTGACCAGCTTCAACGTTCATAAGAACGTAGTGAGCTTTGTGAAGCTTGTTGATTGGGTAAGCCATTTGACGACGACCCCAGTCTTCTAGACGGTGGATAGTACCGCCAGCTTCAGTGATAGAACCAGTGTAACGCTCGATCATGCCAGCAACTTGCTCGCTTTGATCAGGGTGAACCATGAATACGATTTCGTAATGACGCATTTGGTTGCTCCTTACGGATTATTAGCTTCCACGAGTGGCCCGGTCGTCCAGAGGAAGCAAGGAACTAAAGATAAATGACCGAGTTTTAAGGACGGCAAATGTTATAGAAAGAACCCGGTATTGGCAAGCGCTATTTGGTGAATAATGAAACAGTTTTTCTGTCGCCATCTAGCCATCCGACAAACCGATGGATTTTGCTATAACAGCCTAAAAAGAAACGCCCACCAGCAAGTGGTGAGCGCTAATAAATTCATAGACTTAAAGCAGCGTTAACGCATTACTGAGCTAAACGCTGTCTTACCGCTTCGAACAGGCAAATACCCGACGCCACAGAAACATTTAAGCTCGATACGCTACCTGCCATTGGAATCTTAATCAGATCATCGCAAGTTTCACGAGTTAAACGACGCATACCGTCACCTTCTGCACCCATAACTACCGCAAGAGGACCCGTTAGCTTCGCTTGATAGATATCATGCGTTGCTTCACCTGCCGTACCCACAAACCATACGCCCTGCTCTTGCAGTGCACGCATTGTGCGAGCTAGGTTGGTTACGCGCACGAGAGGAACCGTTTCAGCTGCGCCACATGCAACCTTGCTTACCGTTGCTGTTAACGGCGAAGAGCGATCTTTAGGTACGATAACCGCAGCGACACCTGCGGCATCCGCGTTACGTAGACAAGCGCCTAGGTTATGAGGGTCTGTTACGCCGTCTAGAACTAACAGCAAAGGCTGTTCGTGCTGCGCTAGGATATCGTCTAGGTGAGTTTCATTAAGCTGCTTAGCAGGCTTCACCTTAGCAATAAGACCTTGGTGATTCGCACCTTGTGCTTTTTCATCCAACGGCTTACGACCCATCTGTTGAATCGACACACCAAACTGTTGCAGTTGGTTCAGTAATGGAAGAAGACGCTCGTCTTGGCGACCTTTCAATACATACGCTTCGATAAAACGTGCAGGATCTTTTTCTAGTACGGCTTTCACCGCGTGAATACCGTAAATAAATTCGTTACTCATTGTCTCAACTTACTCTTATTGCTCAGAGATGAATGACATCAATGCCGATGTGTCCACCTCTGTGTTGTTCATTTCGAGAGTATGCGTCTTGTGCCTGATACTCTCGCATTAAAGTCGTTTCACACTAAATCAGTAGGCGCTAAACCTGATTAGCAGAGCGCCTTATTAGCCTTAAGATTTATCAGTCTTAAGAGTTATCAGCCTTTGGCTTACGGCTTGCTGCACGCTTTTTCTTAGCGCGAGCTTTAGCAGCACCGGTTTTATTCGCTGGCTTTTTCTTCTTAGCAGGGCCTTCGCTGCTTCCGTCAGGTCGCTTAGTTGGCTCAACCATAGGCTTCGCTGATACACCTGGCTTATTACTCTTCACTGCTGAGCGCTTCTTGCTTTTCGCCTTTTTCATCGCTTCTGCTGCACGCTTCTTGGCTGTTTTGCCTTTGCCACGCGGCTGACGATCAGTGTCTTCTAAGTCAAAGTCGATTTGGCGAGTTTCTAAATTAACCGCAGAAACCTTCACTTTAACCGAATCACCCAAGCGGTAGATATTACCTGAGCTTTCACCCACTAGACGCTGACCAACAGCATCAAATTGGTAGTAATCATTCGCTAGCGCTGAGATGTGTACCAAGCCATCAATGTGCAGTTCAGTTAGACGAACAAAGAAGCCAAAACCAGTCACGTTGGCAATCACACCATCCATCACCTCACCGACATGGTCTTGCATGTATTCACACTTCAACCAGTCGTTTACTTCACGCGTTGCGTCATCAGCACGACGTTCAGTCATTGAACACTGCTCGCCGTAGAAATCCATATCATCGAAAGTGTAGTGGTAACCACCAGTTGGCGTCCAACGTTCGCTGTTACGA
Source organism: Vibrio sp. 10N.261.51.F11 (assembly GCF_041471665.1). Classification (NCBI taxonomy): domain Bacteria; kingdom Pseudomonadati; phylum Pseudomonadota; class Gammaproteobacteria; order Vibrionales; family Vibrionaceae; genus Vibrio; species Vibrio sp. 10N.261.51.F11. The sequence goes on from NZ_JBFROW010000076.1 coordinate 12,998, forward strand.
CCTTCTTCTTTCGCAATAAGGTACTTAATCGCACGGTGCAATAGCAAGTCAGGGTAACGACGAATCGGCGAGGTAAAGTGAGCATAGCGTTTAAGAGCTAAACCAAAGTGACCCGCGTTATCCGCGTTGTATACCGCTTGCTTCATTGAGCGTAGCAGCATAGTTTGGATTAATTCACGATCTTCACGTTCATTAATCTGTTGCATCAGTTGTGCATAGTCTACTGGTGATGGCGACAGACCACCTTCCAGTGTTAAACCTAATTCACTTAAAAAGCTCTTGAAGCCCATTAAGCGCTCTTCGCCCGGAGTTTCGTGAACACGGTACAGCGCAGGCTCTTTCGCTTTTTCTACGTAAGATGCCGATGCGATATTCGCAAGAATCATACATTCTTCGATGATCTTGTGTGCATCGTTACGAATTACTGGCTCAATACGGTCAATCTTACGATCCGCATTGAAGATAAACTTAGTTTCTACCGTTTCAAATTCAATCGCACCACGTTCGTCACGCGTTTTCTTAAGCACCTTATACATCTTATGAAGCTCTTCAAGATGTGGTACTTCAGGTTCGTAACGCTCACGTAATTCTTCATTGCCATCTAAGATCGCGCCTACTTTGTTATAAGTAAGACGAGCATGAGAATTCATTACCGCTTCGTAGTGCTTGTAGCCTGACAGTTTACCTTTGTCTGAGATAGTCATCTCACACACCATACATAAACGGTCTACCTGAGGGTTCAATGAACACAAACCATTTGAAAGCACTTCTGGCAGCATTGGCACGACTTGTGACGGGAAGTATACCGAGTTACCACGGTTAATCGCTTCTTTGTCTAGCGCTGTATCTGGGCGAACGTAGTAACTTACGTCAGCAATCGCTACCCATAGACGCCAGCCGCCGCCTTTCTTCGCTTCACAGTAAACCGCATCATCGAAGTCACGCGCATCTTCACCATCAATGGTAACCAATGGCAGTTTACGCAGGTCTACACGTCCTTCTTTTGCTTCTTCAGGAACATGCTCACCTAGGTTTTCGATTTGCTTATCTACCGCTTCAGGCCACTCTTGTGGGATCTGGTGAGTACGGATCGCAATCTGCGTTTCCATACCCGGCGCCATGTTTTCACCAAGAACTTCGGTTACTTTCCCCATCATGTTACGAGAACGACCACCGCGATCCGTAATTTCAATCACAACCACATTACCCATTCGAGCACCGCCTTTATGCTCAGTAGGGATCTGGATGTCGTGACTAATACGCGAATCATCAGCAACAACGTAAGAATGGCCGTACTCTAGGAAGAAGCGACCAACAAGTGGCGTTTTACGCTCTTCAAGCACACGAACCAAGCGACCTTCACGACGGCCACGCTTACTGTTGTCAGTAGGCTGAACCAATACGTAATCACCGTGCATGATGGTTTTCATCTGATGATGCGGCAGCACGATATCATTGTCTTTACCCACACTGCCGTCTGGGCGAACCCAACCATGACCGTCTTTATGACCAATCACATAGCCTTTGATCAGTTCCATCTTCTCAGGCAATGCGTAGCACTGACGACGAGTAAAGATAAGCTGTCCATCACGCTCCATTGCACGCAAACGACGACGCAGCCCTTCATATTGTTCCTCTCCAGCAAGACCCAAAGCTTCGAATAGATCGTTGCGGTTCATCGGAATATTCGCGTCTGTTAGAAACGAAATAATGAACTCTCGGCTTGGTACTGGGTTATCGTAATTTTTCGACTCTCGGTCGGCAAAAGGATCAACAGTGGTTGTCGCTGTCGTATTTTCTGACGTTGGTGTGTTTTTTGACATAGGCGGGCCTGCTTAAGCAAGGAAGGTATATACCCCTAGTATATCTGATGCTAGGGGTAAGCTACAGATATGCTTTAGAAAACACTCAAATAACCTCAGATTGATACATATCTTCACTTTGTGAAACATCGCTTCATAGACGTGGATTATCATCAAAATTTCAAGCAAACGATAAAACAAACGTTTGCGCCATGAATGAAATACACTATTATCCACGCACTTTACCAACTCCTGTTCTGGGTATGATATGAAACTAAAACGCACTTTATTGGCTTCAGCTATGGCGAGCCTAGCGCTGTTCCCATTCGCAAGTTCGGCAATGGAAAAGGCTGACCTGATGATTACCGATGCGATGGTTCTAACCATGAACCAAGACAAAACGGTTTATGAAAGCGGTACTGTTGTCGTCAAAGACAACAAAATCATTGCGGTTGGTGATGCTTCTTCACTAGAGAAGCAGTACCAAGCTAAGCAAGTGTTAGACGTTGATGGCGATATCGTTATGCCGGGTCTCATCAATACTCATACTCATGTATCAATGACAGTTTTTCGTTCGTTGGCCGATGATGTGCCAGATCGCCTACACCGCTACATCTTCCCGCTAGAGAAGAAGCTAGTATCGCGAGACATGGTACGCATTGGTGCCAACCTAGGTAACGTTGAAATGGTGAAAGGCGGTGTGACCACTTACGCCGACATGTACTACTTCGAAGATGAAGTCGCAAAAACCGTCGATAAGATCGGTATGCGTGCCATCCTAGGTGAAACGGTGATTAAGTTCCCAGTCGCCGACGCTGCCAACGCAGAAGAAGGCATTAAGTACGCGTTGAACTTCATTGAAGAATACAAAGATCACCCACGCATCACACCAGCGTTTGCCCCGCATGCGCCTTACACCAACACCACAGAGATCCTTCAGAAAATATCTAAGCTCTCCCTAGAGTTAGATGTTCCAGTAATGATTCACCTTGCAGAATCACACCGTGAAGAAGAGAAAATCGCAGAGCGTTCTGATGGATTGTCCCCGGTTCAATACATGGACAGCATTGGCGCACTCAACAAGAACTTGGTGGGTGCACACATGATCCTTGTTGACGATCATGATATCGAACTGGTGAAGAAATCGGATATGGGCGTGGCTCATAACATGAGTGCTAACATCAAGTCAGCAAAAGGCGTATCACCTGCGCTTAAGATGTATGACGAAAACGTGCGTATCGGTTTAGGTACTGATGGCCCAATGTCTGGTAACACACTGAGCACCATTGATGAATTCAACCAAGTCGCTAAGGTTCACAAGTTAGTTAACAAAGATCGTGCTGCGATGCCGCCGATCAAAGTGATCGACATGGCGACCATGGGCGCAGCAAAAGCGCTGCACATGGAAGATAAGATCGGCTCTCTTGAAGCAGGCAAACTGGCTGACATCATAGTGATCGATACTAAGGCGCCAAATATGGTTCCAGTCTACAACCCATACTCAGCACTGGTGTACTCAGCTAACTCAGGCAATGTTCGTCACTCCATCGTTGATGGCAAGATCATCATGCAAGATCGCGACATGCTAACGGTAGACGAAGATAAGATTCGTCAAGAAGCACTCGATTTCACCAAGGTTGTTCGTGAAACGGTGATTGAGTCTGGTGAGGTGGTTCAATAACGCTACCGAATTAGATAAACGGTTTTCCGTTCAGATCAAAAAAGGCCTCGCTGATGAATCTCAGCGAGGCCTTTTTAATACGAGTTTTTTAGATGATTAACGAGTGCAGTCATTAATCATCATTGCTCATTCAATAATCTGTCTTACCAGAATACGTCTCGACGTTTTGCTCGAGCAATAATATTGTCTGGCATTCTCTGTTCCAGACCGCTACGAAGCACAGTGATACGTCTGTGTTGTCTTTGATCTGCGGTTACCGAGTTATACAACCAACGGTAAGCATCTTCATAATCCAATGGGCTACCGTAGTCACGTAACAAGAGTTCCGCTAAGTGAATGCTCGCACTTAAGTTGCCCATAGAGGCCGCTTCACGTAGATACGGAATCGCACGCTCTTGATCTTGTTGTACCAAAGTACCACGAGAGTAATAACGACCTAACTGCTCTAATGCAGCGGGTAAACCTTGATGTGCCGCGTTTTCCATATAGTAAAGGCCAAGCTCTACATCTTGTGGAACACACACACCCCAAGCCAACATATCACCGTATAAAAACTCATAAGAAGGCAAGCTAATACGCGTTGCACGAGCAACGATATCTTCAACTAATTGGCACTTATCAGCTTTCACTCGCTCTAGATGTTGATTATTTTCGATTAAATTAATCAGTTCAGCTTCTGTATATATTGGAACGGGCTCTCCCACATCAGCCAAATTAGCATGACTCAAGGGTGAGCTCAGCGCCATTATTAATGAAGCTGCCACAATTCGTAGCTTCATACCTGCACTCTATTATCTGTCGCTAAAGTTATCTATTGAGGGGTGCAGAGGATTTCTACACGCACAAAACAGGGTGAACTTCACTTTCCATGATATCTGTATCGGCAATAACCCCGACGGCTTTAGACAAAACTTGCCGCTAATGGGCAATATTTTGCCTGATGACGCTTAAAAGATCACCATCAAAGAGTGAACGGCTAAATTGCAGGTATTAAAAAGCCGACTTAATAAAGTCGGCTTTTAGAAAACTATTTTATTATCAAAGCACTGTTCGTGCCTGGTAATCACTCAGCAGGCATTATGCGCCGTATGGGTGAACCTTGATGATAGTTTCGTTACGATCTGGGCCAGTTGATACGATATCAATTGGAACGCCAGTTAGGTCTTCGATACGCTTGATGTAATCTAGAGCAGCTTGTGGAAGCGCGTCGATAGATTTAGCACCAAATGTGTTTTCAGACCAACCAGGCATTGTTTCGTAGATTGGCGTCGCTTCTTCGAATGACTCAGCAGCCATTGGAGAAACTTCTAGGATAGAACCATCTTTCATCTTGTAACCAGTACAGATTTTTAGTTCTTCTAGGCCATCTAGAACGTCTAGTTTAGTTAGACACATACCAGATAGAGAGTTGATTTGGATTGCACGACGCATAGCAACAGCATCGAACCAACCAGTACGACGTAGACGACCAGTTGTTGCGCCAAACTCGTGACCAACATCGCCTAGGTGTTTACCAACTGGGTCTTGCTTCTCAAGGCCATCGTATAGCTCAGTAGGGAATGGACCTGAACCAACACGAGTACAGTAAGCCTTAGTAATACCAAGGATGTAACCGATGTGACGAGGACCGAAACCAGAACCTGCAGCAACACCACCAGCAGTCGTGTTAGAAGACGTTACGTATGGGTAAGTACCGTGGTCGATATCTAGTAGCGTACCTTGAGCACCTTCGAACATGATCTTGTCGCCGCGCTTACGTGCTGCGTCTAGTTCGTCAGTTACGTCGATAACCATCGCAGTTAACATGTCTGCGTAGCTCATCGCTTGCTCAAGAACTTCTTCGTAGCTTACTGTTTCAGCTTTGTAGAAGTGCTCTAGTTGGAAGTTGTGGAATTCCATCACTTCTTTTAGCTTCTCAGCAAATGCTTCTTTATCGAAAAGGTCGCCAACGCGTAGACCGCGACGAGCAACTTTATCTTCGTAAGCAGGACCGATACCACGACCCGTTGTACCGATAGCTTTAGCGCCACGAGCGATTTCACGCGCGTTGTCGATTGCAATGTGGTACGGAAGAATTAGAGGACAAGCTTCAGAGATGAAAAGACGTTCACGTACTGGAATACCGCGATCTTCAAGAGGCTTCATTTCTTTTAGAAGTGCGTCAGGCGATAATACTACACCGTTACCAATAACACATTTAACGTTATTACGTAGGATGCCTGATGGAATTAAGTGAAGAACGGTTTTTTCACCGTCAATTACAAGTGTGTGACCTGCATTGTGACCGCCTTGGTAGCGAACCACGTATTTTGCATCTTCAGTTAAAAGGTCAACGATTTTACCTTTACCTTCATCACCCCATTGGGTGCCTAGAACGACTACGTTATTTCCCATCTTTCCAATTTCTGTTGCTAATTAAAAATGGATTCTAGCACTGAATCACACTTCTTGCAGTCACTTTTTGTTCATAAACGTTAACGCTGTACAAAAATAAACCAGCCATAACTGGGGGAAGATGTGTAAAGATACTGATATCATTGCTTTTTTACAGACAAAAGGCAGAACCATGTCTCAATCAATTTGGCTCGCTATTGGGCTCGTACTTATTGTGGAAGGGCTCGGCCCCTTGATTGCACCCAATGGCTGGAGAAACATGGTCGCGCAACTGAGCGAGCAACCAGACACGCAACTGCGCCGCATTGGAGGCTGTCTTGTGGTCGCTGGCGCCGTTATCGCTTTCATGACCTACCGTTAGTTTCTATAAGTACTAATCTGTTTATAAGTACCACTCTGTTAAGCGCCTTCCCTCGCGCCCCAATAGTGAATCCACAAACATGTCTCCTCCTGAAAGAAGTCATAGAAAACAAAAAGGCTCCCACAATGGGAGCCTTTTAAGTTTTAACGTATTTTGCTTATTAAGCTAAGCATTCGCTAACGCATCAGCTTATTTTGCTGGAGCGCCGCTTGCTTGATTCATGTATTGGAAGAAGTCAGTCTTCGGATCCAGTACTAGAATGTCGCTCTTATCGCTAAATGATGTCTCATAAGCTTGCAATGAACGCATGAAGCCGTAGAACTCAGGATCTTTGCTGAACGCATCAGAGTAGATCTTCGCTGCTTCTGCATCCGCATCACCACGAGTGATTCGAGCTGTACGGTCAGCTTCAGCAAGAACTGTTGCCACTTCTAGCTCAGCTTGAGCACGGATAACTTCCGCTTTCTCACGACCTTGAGAACGGTGTCTACGAGCAACCGATTCACGTTCTGCACGCATACGGCGGTAGATAGATTCACTGATTTCGTCAGGAAGGTTAATCTTCTTCATACGAAAATCAACAACTTCAACACCTAAATCAGCCATCGCACTTTCTGCCGTTCCAGACAAAACGTTTTCCATGATCTTATCGCGTTCGCCATCAACTTCTAGTGCTTCTGCAGCCGCTACCGTTGTGACGACTTCGCTATCAGCAGAGTCTGGCAGGATGTCCTTGTTGCGAGGGCCTGACACGATCTGCTTAATTTCACGAGAACCAATTTCAGAACGAAGAACATCTGTCACTTTACGCTCAAGAAGTGCTTCTGCCGTCATGATATTACCGCCACCGGTACTCAGATAGAAACGTCCAAAATCAGCAATACGCCATTTTGCGTAAGTATCAATTAGAACGTCTTTTTTCTCTGATGTTACGAAACGGTCAGAACGGCCATCCATCGTTTGAATACGAGCATCAAGTACTTTTACGCGATCAAACATCGGTAGTTTAAAGTGCAGACCTGGTTCATAGATTCGTGATACGCCGTTGTCATCGAGAACTCGACCAAAACGAATTACCATGCCACGCTCACCTTCTTGAATCACAAACACTGACATCAATAGAAGGGCAATCGTCACAACTAATACAGGGATCATTAATTTACGCATTATTAGTATCTCCCTTGGCGTGAACTGTCTGAACGAGTTTGAGTGCTAGGCTTTGGATCCGCTTGAGTTTCTAACTCAATTTGATCGTAAGTTGATGATGCTTTTGCAGGGCGAGAGCCCGACTGAGAACCACCTTGTGCGCCTAGCTTATCAATTGGTAGGTATAGCAAGTTACCGCTTGATTCAGAATCAATCAGGACTTTCGATGTGCTTGAGTACACTTTTTCCATTGTATCTAGGTACATACGGTTACGTGTTACTTCAGGAGCAGCTTGGTATTCAGGTAGCAGTTTCTCGAATTGAGCAACTTGACCTAGAGCACCATTAACTGTGCGCTCTGAGTAACCCACCGCTTCTTTCTTCAAACGCTCAGCACGACCTGTTGCTTTTGGAAGAATGTCATTTCGGTAAGCTTCAGCTTCACGTTCAAAACGCTCTTCATCCTCACGAGCCGCGATAGCATCATCAAATGCATCTTTCACTTGCTCAGGTGGACGTGCTGACTGGAAGTTCACATCAACAATCAGAATACCCATATCGTAGCTATCAATAATACGGTTCAACGTTTCTTGAGTGCTTTGACGAATCTGCTGACGACCACTTGTCAGGATACTATCCATTAGTGAGTCACCAATTACCGCACGAAGCGCGGAATCGGTTGCTTGACGTAAACTGTCGTCTGCATTCGTTACACGATACAAGTACTTGTATGGGTCAGAAACACGGTATTGAACACCCATTTCAACGGTCACAACGTTTTCATCTTTCGTTAGCATCGTGCCAGCAGCACGTAGAGAACGAATAGCTTGAACGTTTACTAGTTGCTCATCACTGATTTCATCGATGAAGCGTGGGTGCCAGTTAAGACCAGGTTCTTCGATACGGTCGAACTGACCCAGTCGAAGTACTACTGCTCTTTCTGCTTCGCCAACGGTGTAGAAACCAGCGAAGAACCAGATAGCAATAGCAATAACGGCAATGACACCAAAGCCAATTGCACCGCCACCACCAATAGATGGTCCGTTGCCGTTGCTACCTTTTTTACCAAACTTGCCACCTAACTTTTGACTTAGTTTATTAAACACTTCGTCTAGATCTGGCGGTCCTTGATCTCGGCCGCCGCGATTATTTTTATTACCCCAAGGGTCATTATCGCGGCCGTTATTATCGCCGTTGTTGTTATTTCCAGGCTCATTCCACGCCATTAGAAAGCTCCATCATTTGATATGACGTTATACTGTAGCAGTCTCTTTGGTAACGATAAAGTCACCTAAGAGCGCCCCTTCTCTTTTTTCAAGTTTAGACCAATCTATTTGTTGCATTCGGATATCTATCAACAAGTTACCATTTTCATCATACTCTTCCTGTTGAATACATTTCATCTCGAAGAATAAGCTGCGAATACGGCCCTGATGTTGATGTGGAATACACAACCGGAATTGAACCATCTGGCTAGCTAAACGCTCAGTTAAAGCTTCAAACAGCAGTTCAATACCTTCTCCTTCCATTGCAGAAACCCAAACAGCGCGAGGTGCGCCCTCTTCGTCTCTTTCAATTCGAGGTTTTTGGTCTTCCATGCAGTCAATTTTGTTCATGACTACAAGGGTTGGCACTTCATGAGCATCGATTTCTTCTAATACTTCATGAACAGCCTGAATGTTCTCACGAAAACGGTCATCACTGGCATCAACAACATGTAACAAAATGTCAGCTTCCTGCGTCTCTTGTAATGTTGCCTTGAACGCAGCGACCAAGTCGTGTGGTAGATGACGGATAAAACCTACGGTATCTGCGAGAATTGCAGGCCCGACATCTGCCAAATCAATCTTACGTAGTGTTGGGTCTAGGGTTGCAAACAGTTGGTCTGCCGCATAAACACCAGCACTTGTGATGCGATTGAAAAGTGTTGATTTCCCTGCGTTGGTATAACCAACCAAAGAAATTGTTGGGATTTCAGCTCGATTACGAGCACGTCGTCCTTGTTCACGCTGCTTAGCCACTTTCGCTAAACGACGTAATATCGCTTTTATACGGTCACGCAACAAACGTCGATCGGTTTCCAGTTGAGTTTCACCTGGACCACGAAGACCAATACCACCTTTCTGCCTTTCAAGGTGAGTCCAACCACGAATCAATCGAGTAGAGATATGACGAAGCTGAGCGAGCTCAACTTGTAGCTTACCTTCATGAGTTCGCGCACGTTGTGCAAAGATATCTAAGATCAAACCCGTGCGATCAATCACACGACATTTACACAATTGCTCGAGGTTCCGCTCTTGGGCAGGAGAGAGGGAGTGGTTAAAAATCACAATTTCAGCACCGGTCAGCTGAACAGCTTGTGCGATTTCTAGGGCTTTACCTTCTCCAACGTAGTATTTAGGGAGTGGGGATTGTCGGCTACCAGTAATCACTTGTAGCGTTTCTACCCCCGCTGAGGAGACCAGCATTTCACATTCGCTTAGATCTTCCCATTCTCCCTCTTGCGTGAAGTTGATATGAACAAGTACGGCTCGCTCGCCGGATTCATAACGGTCAAACAAGCAACCAACTCCTTATTACAGCGCAAGCTGCACAAATTGAACGATTAATCTTCAGTCTTCTCTGGACGATCAGATGGCGTGCGTTGCTCGCCGCTGTGGTGACTAACTGCGCGAGCAGGTACCACAGTAGAAATCGCATGCTTGTAAACCATTTGGTTTACTGTGTTCTTCAATAAGATCACGAATTGATCGAAAGACTCGATCTGACCTTGCAGCTTAATGCCGTTAACAAGATAGATAGAGACTGGAATGCGCTCACGACGGAGTGCATTTAGGAATGGGTCTTGTAGCGATTGCCCCTTAGCCATTTTATTTTCCTTATTTGTATTTTGTTGTAATTATTTAGCTAGTGGTGCACAAAAAGGTGCGGCCTTTGCATCTGAGCTAAATGAATAAAAAAACTCCGTTGTTATTGAAAGGCTGTGATTTTTAAAAGCCTCAATAACGGATCCTTTCCAGAGTATATTCACGCAAAAGCGATCACATTATACACAGCAATACTAATCAGATGCTATTGCATCTGAAAGAGTTTCTAACGCTTGATCAATGTTTTCGCTATCTAACCAAGTTAAATCATCCCAACTGCGCAACCAGGTGATTTGTCGCTTGGCCAACTGACGGGTTGCACAGACACCACGGAAAACCGCTTCGTCTAAATCACAATTACCGTCTAAATAATCCCACATCTGCCTATAACCAACGCATCGGATCGATGGCAGTTCAGGGTGAAGATCTTCTCTGGCGTACAACGCCTTCATTTCATCTTCAAATCCCGCTTCTATCATCTTCTCGAAACGCAGCTCAATGCGGCGATGGAGTTCAGTCCTTTCCTTGGGAGCTATTGCAAATTGTTTTACACGAAATGGCAGGCTATCGCCTTTCGTTTGAGTTAGCTCTGTTAATGTTTTACCCGAAATTCGGTAAACTTCCAATGCCCTTGAAAGCCTTTGTGGATCATTTGGGTGTATTCTTTCAGCGGATACGGGATCTATCTCTCTTAATTGATCGTGCAATGCCTGCCAACCCTGTTCAATAGATTCCGCTTCAATCTTCTTACGAATCTCTTGATCCGCTGCTGGTAATGGCGATAAACCTTCCAACAATGCTTTGTAGTACAGCATTGTGCCACCAACAAGTAGCGGGATTTTGCCTTCCGCTACAATCTTATTCATTTCATTGATCGCATCACGACGAAAATCTGCCGCAGAATACGCTTCGCTTGGATCCAAAATATCAATCAAGCGATGAGGCGCGAGCTCAAGCTCTTCCGCATCCGGTTTAGCGGTACCAATATCCATGTCTTTGTAGATCAATGCCGAATCGACGCTGATGATCTCTACAGGGTATTTCTGACGTAAGCGGATAGCTAAATCTGTTTTTCCTGACGCCGTTGGGCCCATTAAAAACAACGCTAAAGGTAATTTTTCAGTCATGATATTTTGTATTTGCTTCTCTGTTTTAGCGCTTTTTAGCAAAGGGCTTTGTGTCGCGACGTATTCAGCTAAAAAGACAAAGGTCGTCGCGAAAAAATTAAACCGTAAACGCGGCTATAGTCGCTGAAAAGTCGATAGGATTAACAAACTCTGGATCATCTAATGGAAGTAGACCATGCCAAAGTTGTTCTAGTTCCCCAACTAGTTGAACCGCTTCAGATAAAGTGTAGTCGCTTTTTACTTGTGCGGTTTGAATCCCGATCCAGTTGACCAATGATGGCAATAGGTCGTTAGAAACATTAGCCGAGTGTTTATCAACAATCTGAGCGTTTAATGAAGCCGCGTAAGATAACAGATCTGGGATCAAAATTTGTAAGTTTTGCTGCCTTAAAGGAGAAGGCACGCCCATCACCATTACCGCCTCGCTGTTTCGCGCCTTAAGCTCAATCCCCAGTAATGCCAGAGTTTGACTCAGCGCCTTAGCAACTTCGACAAGTTCACTACCCAGCTTAATCGATAAAGGCACCAATAACGGTTGGCTTTTTAACGCGCCACCTCGAGTATCAAGCTGACCAACAACACGTAATAATTCAGCCTTAGCTAAGGAAACCAAAACACAGCCATTCTTGTTGCCCATTACCAGATACTGACGTTCAACAACCGAGACCGCTTTGCCTAAGTCCGTCACAGGTGCTCTTGGTTTTGAATGAACCAGGTTCTGTTGAGCAGGCTTAGCTTCTTTATTTTCTCTGGTTTCTACTGGTGCCACATGCTCTTGAGAAGATGAAGGCTGTACAACTTGATCATCAAAATCAGGCGTTTTCAGAAGCTCTTTATAGGCTTTCACTTCTCGCTTAGAGGGCGCGGGTTCACCATGATGTTGGTGTGGCTCTTTCTCTTTTTTAGGTTCAGGTCGAGACTCTATCCACTCTTGGCGAGAGGAAGCGGTAAAACTGCTGTCACTAGTAGCCGAGCTTCGGCCAGCAGATGAACTTGGACTGGTTGATGAGCTTGGGCTAATTGATGAAACATAATGTCGCCCACCATCATTAACGCTGTGTTGAGGCTTATCAAAAGCGTGCTCTGATTCTGCTTTTCTCGGGTAGGCAGGCGTTTGCTCAATAGCGTGTCGCACCCTATCCGAAACTTGGGTTTGATCCGAACTGCTAAGCATTACGCTTTCTGGCTCAGCGAAACTTGCAACACCATCAACTGCAGAGCTCGTACTATCTTGCTGATGATGAATCACTTCTGACTGATGAAAAGCCGACTGATTGATTGGTGCAGCATCGATCTGCTTGCTCTGTGCTAAACCATCACTCAATGCTTGGTAAATAAAGTCATGCACAAGGCGCGCTTGATGAAAACGCACTTCATGTTTTGCAGGGTGGACATTCACGTCCACCTGATGTGGGTCGAGTTCAATGAACAACACATACGTCGCGAATTGGTCTGGACGCAGGCTGGTTTCGTAGCTTTGACGAATCGCATGGTTGATCAGCTTGTCACGCATCATACGACCATTCACATAGCAGTATTGCAGGTCGCTTTGCTGTCTGGCCCCTTCAGGCGTGGTGATCCAGCCATGAAGTTTTAGGCCTTGATGCTCAAGTTCGATCTTAAGCATATGACGAACAAAAGGATTGCCACATACCGCAGCGATTCGCTTTTCTGCTTGAACTTGTGTTTTTGCAGCGCGGTACTGACGAATCATCTTGCCGTTATGACGAAGGTTGATCGTCACATCAAAACGACTCAATGCGATGCGTTTAAGCAACTCATCAATATGGGTGAATTCAGTTTTCTCGGTGCGTAAGAATTTGCGGCGCGCTGGTGTATTGAAGAACAGATCCAACACCTCAACCGAAGTACCAATTGGGTGTGCTGCTGGCTGCAGTTTTACCTGCATATCACGACCTTCACTGTGTGCTGCCCAAGCTTGATCTTGAGTGGCAGGGCGTGAAGTCATGGTCAAGCGCGCAACCGAGCTAATACTCGCCAGCGCTTCACCACGGAAACCGAGGCTGACGATCGCCTCTAGGTCATCAAGAGTGTGGATTTTGGAGGTAGCATGACGACTCAGTGCCAAGGCAAGCTCATCTTTTACGATGCCTTTACCATTGTCACGAACGCGGATCATCTTGGCGCCACCTTTCTCGATATCAATATCGATACGTGTCGCACCAGAATCCAAACTGTTCTCAACCAACTCTTTTACAACAGAAGCGGGTCTTTCTACCACCTCACCCGCTGCGATTTGGTTAGCTAACCGAGCTGGCAGTATTTTGATCGTCATATTTATAGCTACCTTACTGCCATTGATGGAAACGCTGCTACGTTTGCACTAGTTCTTATTTTTTATCATTGATATACCTGAAGCTGTTTAGCATTCCCAAGACTACTTGTGAGGAATAATCAACACTTGGCCGATAGCTAGACTGTCAGATCTTAGCTTATTCGCTTGGCGAATGCTGTTGACGCTCACGCCGTATTTCGAAGCTATCTTGCCAAGGTAATCACCTCTTGCAACTTTGTGTTTGCGCAGAGGAACATCTTTAACTTCAACCGTAATACGTAACTTTTGGCCTACTCTCACCGTCTCTGATTTCAAACGGTTCTCACGTTTAATATCAGCCACCGACACTTTATAGCGGCTGGCGATCTTACCTAGGTACTCTCCAGACTTAACCGTGTGAGTGATGGTCTTCGTTTTAACCGCACTGCTTGATGATGAAGTTGAAGCACTGCCTGGAATCTTAAGTACTTGGCCAATTGCTAGGCTGCTCGATTTCAGATTGTTGAACTTCATCAACGTCTGTGTCGACGTACCATACTTGCTCGCAATCACAGACAAAGACTCACCACGAGAGACTTTATGTTGGCTCACGCTGCCCGTTGATGACGTTGCGTTAGACAAGATAATCCCTTCAGGCGGGTTAGCCTTCAAATACTTAACCACCGCTTTAGTCACTGCTCGTGCCAATTTATCTTGGTGCGAACGTTGGAAAAGAAGCTTCTCTTCCGTCGGATTCGAAATAAAACCTGTCTCTACCAGTACTGATGGGATCTGTGGTGAACGTAATACTGCTAAGCTGGTGTTAATCGGCTTGCTATTGTGCAGTTTCGCAACCTTACCCATTTCAGACAGAATTGCCGTTGCCAGTTTGTAGCCCTCTTTTTGAGAGTGGCTAAACTGCAAATCAAGCAGGGTTTGGTTTACGTTCTTATCATCAATATTGCTTGTGAACGCTGCACCGCTACCACCAAGCAATTCAGACTGTTTCTCTTTATTCTCAATCCAACGAGAGATCTCTGTATTTGCGCGTCGAGTGTTCAATACAAACACTGAACCACCTCTTGGTTGAGGCGTCGTAAAGGCGTCGGCGTGAATAGAGATCAACAGGTGAGCTTCATTCTCTCGAGCAATCGCAACACGTCGATTCAGGTTCACAAAGTAATCAGCATTACGAGTCATACGAGTTTTGATCCCCGGGACCGCATTCAGTTGAGCTGCTAACTTCTTAGAAATACTCAGAGTCGCGTCTTTTTCGTATTTACGCGTAGGACCAATCGAACCTGGGTCTTCACCACCGTGGCCAGGATCAATCACAATTAGAATATCTTTCTGGCGCTTAACCTGATTAATGTTCTTACTTACCGTTGGCTTACTCGGTGTCGATGTCGCTTTACTTGCCGCACCATGAGGTAAGTCGATCACCAAACGGTGTCCATACTGACCACCTGGGGTCGGGCTCAGTTTGAATAATTCTGCTTTAGACGACTTCTTTAACTCAAAAACCAAGCGATAGGTGTTTTTGTCTGGCGGTGAGCTCTTACGAATCTTAGATAGAACAGGGCTGTCTTTCACCTCGACCGGTAACTTAGTCGCAAGACTGGTATTTTTTAAATCAACCACTAAGCGACTCGGGCTACTCAGGGTGAAATAGCTAAAGTCCGCTTCTGATTTTAAGTCGATAACCACACGAGTTCCTTCTGGAGAAGGCCAAATCCTTAAACTTTTCAGTGAGTTTGCAGAAACAAGTGAAGAAAACAGTATAGAAAAAACAGCAGCCATCATGGCCACTGTTGAAATAAGGCGTTTAGAAATCAACATAACTCCAACTGACTAAGTAAGCGCTGTCCGTATTCACTATTAGCGGTTAAAGAAACAATACGGTGATCGTCTTGGTAACGAATATCAATATCCAAATCGGCTTCTGGTAGCATCCCATAACCTTTCTCAGGCCATTCAACCAAACAGATAGCATCCGGAGTAAAGTAGTCACGAATTCCCATAAACTCTAACTCTTCAGGATCGGCTAGGCGATAAAGGTCAAAGTGGTACACCTGCCAATCTACAAGTTGATAAGGTTCAACTAGAGTATACGTTGGGCTCTTTACATTTCCTTGATGGCCAAGTGCTTTTACAAAGCCACGACTGAAAGTCGTTTTACCTGCGCCAAGATCACCATGCAGATAAATAGTCGTCTGCTGTGAGCAAAGATTCGAAAGCTCCGTTCCTAATTGAATCGTTGCTTGTTCATCTTTCAAAGTAAATTGTTTCGTGCTCATGAATACGTTCTCTAAAAATCGATCGTTGACTATATAAAAATCAAAAGAACAAGAATAGTAAACCGTGATGCTTTTGGGAGACAAGCACTCAAGTGTAAGTTCTATGAAAAATACTGCTCAAAACGCGTCTGTTCTGGTCAACACCACTAAGATCCGTTAAGATCCGCCCCCATTTTTGCCGAACCTAATTTTAATTAGCCTTATCTCTAATTGTAAAACAGAGAAAATAAGAAATAAGCCATGAATCTAGACCATCTTGCTGAAAAAATTAAAATCTGGGGAAAAGAGCTGGGCTTTCAAAAAGTTGGCATCTGCGATGTTGATTTAAGTGAACACGAAGCCCCTCTTCAAGCATGGCTAGATGCAGGCAACCACGGCGAAATGGATTGGATGGCTCGACATGGGATGATGCGTGCACGTCCTGATGAACTTCACCCAGGCACAATTCGAGTGATCAGCGCTCGAATGAACTACCTACCACCAGAAGCTCAGTTCGCCTCTAACCTAAGCGATACCACTCAAGGCTACATCAGCCGCTATTCTTTAGGCCGCGACTATCACAAATTGTTCCGTAACCAGTTGAAAAAGCTAGGACAAAGAATTGAAAAAGAGGTCGAGGGTTTAGACTCACGCCCTTTCGTCGATTCAGCGCCCATTTTGGAAAGACCACTCGCTCAAAAAGCAGGGTTGGGCTGGACAGGTAAACACTCATTAATTCTTGATAAAGACGCTGGCTCTTGGTTCTTTCTAGGGGAGCTGTTAGTTAACATCCCTCTTCCCACGGATGAACCCAGTGTTGATGAGTGCGGCAAATGCACCGCATGTATCACTTCTTGCCCAACGGGTGCCATTATTGCTGATGGCGTGGTTGATGCGCGCAAATGTATTTCGTACTTAACCATTGAATATGATGGTGTGATCCCTGAAGAGTATAGAGATGCCATTGGTAACCGTATCTACGGTTGCGATGATTGTCAGTTAGTTTGCCCGTGGAATCGTCATGCCGAACTCACAGAGCAAACAGACTTTCACCGCAGAGAAGATTTCCAAGAAGCCGATCTGGTTTCACTTTCAAGTTGGGACGAAGCAACCTTCCTAAAGAAAATGGAAGGCTCAGCAATCAGACGTATCGGCCACACCCAGTGGTTACGCAATATCTTTGTTGCGATGGGCAATGCACCATTTCAACAACGCATTATTGAAACCCTGGAGTCTCATCAAGGCAAAAACGAAATGCTTGATGTGCATATTGAGTGGGCTTTGAATAAACAACTACAGCAGTTACCCAACGCTAGCAGTGTGCAAGAAGATAGCTCTACGCAGAAAAATAGCTGTGTGCAAAAAAGTAACAGCAAAATCTCCACCAAAAAGCACAGACTGATACGTATAGTAGAGAAAGGACTACCAAGAGACGCCTAGCCCTTTTGGTATCAACGATTGACAGCGACACCCACATCGATAGTCCAATATTTAAGACAACTCGTTGCACATAATTTTAGAACAATGTTTGACCTTGTTCTCAATTCTAACAATGTGGAAAAAATTCAGAACTCTCGTAAACTTCCGACACCCGAGCAAAGTTAAACACAGTACCGATAAATGATTAAGATCAAAAAACAACAAGTTAACGATCTTTTATTAAATCCAAGATAGGCATCCAACTTGATAAAAAACAACAAGTTACGATCGCTGCAATTCATCTAATATATTGAAAACAAGAAAGATCTTTTAGGGATAGGTAAAGAATTAAGACTGAAATAACTTTATCAACCAAGTTATCCACACCTAACATTTTGTGGATAAGTCTGTTTATAGATGTGAAAAACCTCAAGTATCTGCTTCAGAGACCTGATGTTTACTAGCATTCCAGTTGCTAAGAAAAATTTAAGACAAAAAAATATCCACCATGATGGAGGATTATTTGCTTTTTGGGGGGATTATGCTTCGCAGCATTAAAGAAAGAGCGTGACCTTTGTGGTCGCCTTTAAACACAGAGGTTTAAAGTACTTATTAGCTTTTTTAGAAGAAAGCTGGAGCGATACATCGGGTTCGAACCGATGACCTCAACCTTGGCAAGGTTGCGCTCTACCAACTGAGCTAGTATCGCATAAGTTAACCGCTATCGCGTTTAACTGTAATGTGGTTGCG
>NZ_JBFROW010000077.1:0-10733 GCF_041471665.1 Vibrio sp. 10N.261.51.F11
TGCTCGGCGCACAACAAAAAGCCCCGGTTATAGGAACCGGGGAAACAGGGTGGGATGAGTTTGGCGCGTACCCGTAAACCAAACTCTCCCCAAGCCTCACCTAAGACTCATGCTCTTAGGTAAAGGATTCACATCATTATTGAAGCGTAGCGCCTTGCTCTACCCAAGTGCCGATTAGTGCGCGCTCTTCATCAGTCATTTGAGTCATGTTGCCGAGCGGCATCACCTTGGTTGTTACCGTTTGAGCAACAATTCTTGGTACGTTGGCTTTAATCTCTTCTGGGGTATCAAACATCACACCGGCTGGCGCAGCAGCAAAAGCGGCGTGGCTAGGAGTTGATGAGTGGCACACAGAACAGCGCTCTTGAATGACTTTGTTGATGGTTTCAAAGCTGACGCCTGCGCTATCAGTTTGCATTGCGTGGTCTGCTGGTACAGCTTGAGAACTAGCCGAAGTTGAAGCTGTACCGTTTTCAGCAAGCTCTTCTGTCGTCGATTCCGTCGCGCTGACTTGCACTTCTTGAACCACTGGCGCTTGTACAACCGGAGTCATCTGCTTTTTCGCATAAGGTGAGGTAACAAACGCGAGCGTGATCATACCCAAAGCTGCGACTGGTACTGTCCAGGCAAACTTCTGGCTACCATGACGGGTGTTGAAGTAGTGACGCACCAAGATACTGAAGATCGCTAGGCCAGCAAGGATCAGCCAGTTGTATTCCGAGCCATAAGTGCTTGGAAAATGGTTACTGATCATGATGAACAGCACTGGCAGTGTCATGTAGTTGTTGTGACGAGAACGCAGTAAGCCTTTCGCTGGCAGTGCCGGATCCGGTTCGCGCTTCTCTTCAATCGCTTTCACCAAGTTACGCTGCGCAGGCATGATAACGCGGAATACGTTACCCACCATGATGGTACCAATGATCGCACCAACATGGATGTAAGCGCCACGACCACTGAACACTTGAGTTAGGCCATATGTTGCAGCAACGAGCAGCACAAACAGCACAACACCAAGCAACACGGGGGTTTTACCTAATGGTGAGTCACACAGTAGATCGTAGATAAACCAGCCGGCAACGAATGAACCAATACCAATCGCGATTGCGGTTGTTGAATCAAGGCCAGAGCCCGGTGCAATCAGGTAAATCTCAGCGTTGAGGTAGTAAACCACACCCAGTAGACACACACCGGTGATCCACGTGAAGTAAGCTTCCCATTTGAACCAGTGCAGGTGCTCTGGCATTTCTGGTGGCGCAAGTTTGTACTTCTCTAGGTGATAAATACCACCACCGTGAATTGCCCATAAGTCGCCTGAAAGGCCTGTTTTTGGGTTTACTCGGTTAAGGTTATTCTCTAACCAAACAAAGTAAAATGATGCGCCTATCCACGCAACACCAACAATCATGTGAGCCCAGCGTATTGCTAAATTCAACCACTCTGTAATATGCGGATCCATAATAAACTCCTGTATCACAACGCTTTAGCTAAGCGTTGCTCTTCCTTATTGTCGTCCGTCGGCAAGTCGTCCAAATGCAATGCCACGCGGTCGCTGTCGAAATAAACTTCGTCACAGTTATGCCCTTCGCCGCCTCTATCGACGATCAAGAACTGGTCTTGATCGGTGAGGGCGAGAACTGGGTGATGCCACACCCCTTTGTGATAGTTCACTCCTTGACGGCCGTTGCTCAAGAAAGCTCGGCTATTGGCTAATGTTGGATCGTCGCCTTTTGGCGCAACAACAATTAAATAGGGTTGACCAAGTAATGGAATGAATGCCTGAGAGCCAAGTGGATGACGCTCTAACATTTTGATGGTCAGTGGGTAGCTCAACGGTGTGGCTTGGAAGATGCTGATGATGGCTTCTCCGTCTTGGTCTTGCACATCCGTTGTCGCTAGCTTGTGGTAGCGACGTGTTGATCCACTGTTGATCATGAAGAAATCACTATTATCGGACTCGATAACATCGCCAAACTCTGCAAAAGCCTGCTTGGTTAACGGCTCGATGGATAAACGACGTATTCCATTACTCATACTCATTTCCTTACCTATTTCGCTTTCGTACCAAACAGACGCAAACGGCTGATACCACCATCTGGGAATATGTTTGCACGTACGTGGGTAATCGCACCAAGGTCGTTTACCTCAGAAATGAATTCGTGAATCTCGTGCGCTTGCAGCTTTTGTGCAGGCAACAGTTCACGCCAGAATAGGCTTTGTGTTTCTACTTGGTCGTCGGTTCCGCCTTTCACGTAAGCGGCTTGAATCGAGCAACTGTCAGGGTAGTTACCTTTGAAGTGGGCCGTATCCACAACGATGCGTTCGATGTTACCTGGGTGGCCTAGTGCCACGATAACCCAGTCGTTACCCGGTGTACGACGACGTGCTGTTTCCCAGCCATCACCCATGTTTTCACCGCGGCCAGGGCCTAAGATGTTGGCTTTGTTGCCGTAGTGCTCATCGCTACATGCCAATGCTCGGCCACCGTGCTCAACCGATGCTAGGTCGACCTGTTGCTGAGAATCTATTGCTTCCCAATCCACACTTGGTCGGCCATAAACACGTAAGCGCGCTACACCGCCATCTGGGTAGATGTTCAAACGTAGATGAGTAAATACTTGGTCGCTTTCAATCGCTTCAAGATGATGATGATCACCTTGTAGTGCCATTGAAGGCAGAATTTCTTGCCACTCTGTTGCGTCTGTTGGCTCACCTTGTGGTGAATAACACGCGTCAATTGATGCCGAAGGTGGGAAGTTACCTGTGAAGAATGAGGTATCAATATCAACGCCAGCAATAGTGCCAGCTAGACCAAGGCGAACGACACAGTAGTCGTAACCTTCACCACGTTTACGTCTGCTTTCCCAACCGTCCATCCACTTGCCGTTATCGTCGTATAAGTCGTCTTTCCACTCTGGTGCTGCGTGGCTGAGTAGACGGCTTTTATCCGCGAAAAAATCGTCTGTTGCGAAGATAGCTTCTGCGCCGAGTTTTTCGTCTGCAAGGTTTATGTATTGTTCAAATGTTTGGGTCATGTCCGTGTAATCCTATCCAATTAATCAAGTAATAATAAAATGAGAACTCAGTGGCTTATTCGCTTATAAAGCGGGCTCTTAGCGCACTAAGACTGGGCTGAGATAGCTGTTAACTCCGTTAACTTACATATCCCAGAGACGAAACATCGCGATCTTGTTGATCTCTTGAATCGCCGTAGCAAAC
The DNA here is from genome assembly GCF_041471665.1 of Vibrio sp. 10N.261.51.F11. Taxonomy (NCBI): domain Bacteria; kingdom Pseudomonadati; phylum Pseudomonadota; class Gammaproteobacteria; order Vibrionales; family Vibrionaceae; genus Vibrio; species Vibrio sp. 10N.261.51.F11. The sequence continues at coordinate 3,217 of NZ_JBFROW010000077.1, forward strand.
TCAGTTTCACTATCATTTCCTAATCGCATCTCGAACGACTCAAGAATTTGGTAACGATTGGCTCCCTTCACCGCCATGATAAAAGGGAAATTGAAGCGACTTTTGTAGCTGTTGTTGTAAGAAGTGAATTTTTCAAATTCTTCGGCGTTGCACTGGTCGATGCCCGCCCCCGCTTGTTCTTTGGTCGACGACTCGGTGAGTTCGCCGTTTACTGCTGCTCGACCGGCTAAATCCGGGTGAGCGTTGATCAAAGCCAACTGTTTGCCTTGGTCTGCACTTAACAAGGTCGATGCCATTTTCAGATGAAGATTCTCGATATGGTCATCTTCGGCATTCAAACCTTGGTCATACACCACTTCTGCAACCCATGGGCTGTGCTCGTAAACATCAGCGAAGTGAGCGACAAAGGTATCGCGGTCCATGGTTGTTGGTTGGCATGATCGAAATTCAGTCACGTTAAGCCTCCTTGCTTCACTGCTACTTTTGCTGTTGATGATTAGCGTTATTTGGTTGATATGGATGATGTTGGTGCCAGTGGTTGGCGATATCGATTCGACGACATAACCACACGCTGTCGTGCTGTTTTACGTAGTCTAAGAAACGTCTTAATGCAGCAATACGACCGGGGCGACCAATCAGACGACAATGCAACCCAACCGACATCATTTTCGGTGCGGTTTCGCCTTCCATATAAAGGGTATCAAACGTGTCTTTCAGATATTGGAAGAACTGCTCACCAGAGTTAAAGCCTTGCGCCGTTGAAAAACGCATGTCGTTCACATCAAGTGTGTAAGGGATCACCAATTGCGGATGACCAGTCTCGGTGTGCCAATAAGGCAGGTCATCATCATAGGCATCTGAGTCGTAAAGAAAGCCGCCTTCTTCTGCAACCAAGCGACGCGTATTTGGACCCGTTCGACCTGTGTACCAACCTTGTGGGCGTTGACCCGTCACTTGTTGGATGATCTCAATCGCTTTGGTCATGTGGTCGCGCTCTTCAGACTCATCAATGTATTGATAGTCGATCCAGCGATAACCGTGGCTACAGATTTCGTGACCCGCTTCGACCATGGCTTTGGCAACGTCTGGATGACGCTCAATCGCCATTGCGACAGCAAATACGGTTAGTGGGATTTCATATTCATCGAACAAGCGAAGAACACGCCACACACCTACACGGCTACCATATTCATAGATGGATTCCATGCTGATGTGACGTTCGCCTTTGATCGGTTGTGCTGACGGGATCTCTGAGAGAAAGGCTTCAGACTCGTCGTCTCCATGTAACAAACAACGCTCACCGCCCTCTTCATAGTTCAATACAAAAGAAACCGCGACGCGCGCATTACCTGGCCATTGAGGGTTTGGAGGGTTAGCTCCGTAACCGATCAAATTTCTTGAATAATCCTTATTCATCCAAGTACTCCTAACATAAGTGGTTGGCTTAGCCGCTCTTTAGCTGGTTCATCAATATGATTCTTCTATTGGTGATTCCGCTATTGGTTATTTCAAAACCGAGCAACCTTACCCCTGTACATTTATTGTATACAATTATTTATCTCAATGTAAAGATTTTGTTATTCAAGTTAAACTTAGATACACTTTCAATTTAAAAACAACAACTTAACAAATCACAACCTCACCAAAAAACGATAATCAGGATCTATAAAGCCAGAAAAAAAGACACAATAGTTAACATTTTTACAACAATTCGCTTTACTAATTGTGTACAGTTCGTACATAGTTAGTGATAACAAAGTGACCAGTTGCACTCTTTTGCAAGGTCGAAATGGATACATAAACCACGGAACAGAGGAGCGCCAAAAGCGCTATTAAAGGACTATGGGAAGATTAACAACACACGTATTAGACACTACTCACGGCTTGCCTGGCGCAGAGATCAAGGTAGAGCTTTATAAGGTCAACGAGGATTCCACTGAAAAGCTGGCGACCGTGCTTACTAATTCAGATGGTCGTACCGATGCACCAATTCTGGCTGGGAATGAATTCCGACCGGGGAAATATCAATTGGTATTCTATGTAGCCGACTACTACAAAAACAAAGGTGTGGAATTGGATGGCGTGCCTTTCCTAGACGATGTGGTTATTCGCTTCGGCTTGGATGATCCCGATGCGCACTACCACGTTCCGCTTTTAGTCTCACCATACAGTTTCTCGACTTATCGGGGCAGTTAGTCCCGATGCTTAGAATCCCGATCTAGGCTCTATCACCCAATAATAAACAGATTCATGCGTGCATCTAAAAAGATGCGCGCTCATTAAGCACGCTCACATAAAAATACTAACAACGTTAACAGTTAAAAAATGAGCCACGAAAAGCTTATTCATAACGAGTTAGAGCTAGGAAAAACCTTAAAACTTAATATTGAAATCTCGCTGTATTCAATAAATGGATCACAACATAAAAGGACTTGCTGACATGAGTGAGAGTAAAACAGAAATACTCAACCAAGATGCGAACAACGGAATTTTAGAGAAGTTTTTTAAAATTAAGGCCCACGGAAGTAGCGTAAAAAATGAGTTAGTCGGTGGTGTCACCACCTTCGCAACCATGGCTTACATCATCTTCGTTAACCCACAAATTATGGCCGCATCGGGTATGGATGCGGGAGCGGTATTCGTCGCAACCTGTATTGGTGCAGCTATCGGTTGTTTGTTAATGGGGTTATTTGCGAACTGGCCTGTCGGACTTGCGCCGGGCATGGGCTTGAATGCCTTTTTCTCGTTCACGGTAGTAAGCGAAATGGGCTACAGCTGGGAAGTGGCACTGGGTGCGGTGTTTATCTCAGGTATCTTGTTTGTCGGGATGAGTTTCTACAAAGTCCGCCAATGGATCATTGAAAGTATCCCTGTGAGTTTACGTTACTCCATGACTGCGGGCGTTGGTTTGTTCTTAGGTCTAATTGGTCTTAAAACAGCAGGTATCGTCGTCGAAAACCCAGCAACACTGGTATCACTAGGTGACTTCACTAAACCTGAAGCGCTACTGGCAGCTATCGCTTTCCTTATCATCGCTGTTCTTAGTGAGCGTAAAGTATTTGGTGCGGTGTTAATCGGTATTTTGAGTGTAACGCTCGTCGGTATGATGCTTGGCTTAGTGCATTACAACGGCTTCTTCGCGGCTCCACCAAGCTTAGCGCCTACGTTCCTAAAAATGGACATTATGGGCGCTCTCGATGTTTCAATGATCAGCGTTATCTTGGCTTTCCTTTTTGTAAACATGTTCGATACCGCGGGTACTTTGATGGGCGTGGCCGAGCGTGCAAACCTAACTAACCCTGAAACGGGAAAAATTGAAGGACTAAGCAAAGCGCTTAAAGCCGACAGTATCTCAAGTGTGGCAGGTGCGTGTGTGGGTTGTCCGCCAGTAACCAGTTACGTAGAAAGTGCAGCGGGCGTTGCAGCAGGCGCACGAACAGGCCTATCTGCGATTGTGGTTGGGGTGTTGTTCTTAGCGGCGATTTTCCTATCTCCACTTGCTGGCATGATCCCCGCGTACGCGACCTCTGGCGCGTTGATTTATGTGGCGTTCGTGATGATGAGCAGCATGCAGCACGTGGATTGGAAAGACTTCACCAACGGTGCTCCCGCAGCCATTACAGCGTTAATGATGCCTCTGACCTTCTCTATCGCGAATGGTATCGCACTGGGTTTCATTACCTACACAGTGCTGAAACTGGCGACAGGTAAAACAAAAGACGTCTCGATTTCGATGTACTTCTTAGCGGCTATTTTTGTCGCGAAGCTCGTGTTCATCGGTTAATCACCCAACGTAACTATCGCTTGGCCTGTTCGCAGGCCGAGCTATCAAGACACATGCTAGAACAACATTTTTAAGAAAAAGCTAGTTGTGCTAAACAGCGGAACGCACAAATATCCGCTCGGTTAGTGCACCTTTTTTATGACCCTACGCAGTTTGTAGAAGTCATTATTTGACCGCCAATCGCCTGTAAACGGAAACACAGGCAGAGGAATATCAAATGAAACTTCTGTACACCCTAAATGAAAGACCGCCTCACGGCTTAACCTTCCTACTCGCATTACAGCACATGCTCGCCTCAATTGGTGGCATCGTCGCTGTTCCCCTTATTGTCGGCGCGTCAATTGGCTTGCCTAACACCGAGATCGTTTCGCTGATCAATGCTGCGCTGCTGGCGTCAGGTATTGTAACCGTCGCTCAATGTCTCGGTTTTGGCCCTGTTGGCATTCGACTGCCTGTGGTGATGGGTTCGAGCTTTGCCTTTTTGGGCGTCGCCATTTCAATCGGCAACGAAGGCGGTGTCGCCGCGATCATGGGCTCGGCACTTATCGGCTCATTCGTGGTAATTGGTGCCAGCTTCTATATGGACAAGGTTCGAAAACTGTTCCCGACCGTGGTAAGTGGTGTGGTGGTTACCTTAATCGGCTTAACCATTTTACCGGTTGCCATGAACTGGGTCGGAGACTCTCCCGCCAACACGGAACAATTCGCCACGCTGCCAAAGCTGTTTCTAGCACTGATCTCTTTGGGGATTGTGGTTGGCGTATCGGTTTACTGTAAAGGCGCGGTTGCCGCTTCGGCCATCGTGATTGGTTTAGCGGGCGGTTACATTGTGGCGCTATCGCTCGGCATGGTCGACCTTGAGCAAATCAGCTCTGCCGCTTGGGTTGGCGGACCTGAGCCCTTCAAATATGGCTTTACCTTTTCTGCGAGTGCCATCATCAGCATGAGCTTGGTGTACATCGTGGTTATCGCCGAAGCAACAGGTGACTTCATGGCACTAGGCAACAACTGCCAAACCCAAGTCAGCGGTAAAGACTTAAAACGTGGTCTATTAGGCGATGGACTTGGTAGTACCTTATCTTCGATTTTAACGGCAATGCCACTGGCATCGTTCAGTCAAAACGTCGGTATTGTGGGTATCACAGGTGTAGCAAGTCGTTATGTAGTGGCTGCAACCGGTGGTTTGCTAATTTTAGGCGGTTTATTCCCGAAATTAGCCGCTATTGCCGTCACGATTCCGAAACCTGTTCTAGGTGGTGTGGGTTTTGTGATGTTCGGAATGATTGCCTACGCGGGTATCCGCATGTTGATCAAGGCCGCAGACACCAAGCGAAATGCCTTGGTAATCTGTGTTGGTTTAGCGTCTGGCTTAGCCGTCACTTTCGAACCAAGGTTGCTGCAACACTTGCCGCATGACCTTGCGAACTTTCTTCACTCAGGCATCACTACCGGTACTATCATGACGGTGCTATTGAACCTTGTTTTACCAAAGTCTTCACGAGCAGAAGAACAAGAAGCACTGGCCGAAAGCCAAGCGCAAGTTGAGCTAGAAATGAAAGAGCAAGCCGAAGAAGAACGACACTCAGACGAGCAATTAGAGATTCAGCAAGCAAGTACAGAAGCAGACGTTCAAGCGGCATCAGAAAATCCTGATCCAAAAACGAACTAGCTGATTCTCGAACTAACGGGTTCACTGACTAACGTAAAACCGATTTCCGTAGGATCAGGGCTGATTACAACATCGAACGTTTTAACGCCCTGATTCGAATTTATCTTTCAACAGCAAATACCAATAAAGACCCTCTTCCCTGAAAAGGCTGAGATGGCTAAGGACTACTATGAATGGAAACCATCTGGATTAAGAATCCTCTCGCAATCTACACTGGCTCACTGGCTGATGCAGAAGGCGGCATTGTCATTAAAGGTAATAAGATCATTGAATTGGTTGGTAAACACAAAGAACCAACCTTACCCGTAGATTACAGCGTCGACGCCTCTCGTCATGTTGTGACTCCTGGGCTTATCAATGCGCACCACCACTTCTATCAAACCCTAACGCGTGCCTACCCCGGCGCACTGAATAAAGAACTCTTCCATTGGCTACAAAGCCTCTATCCAGTTTGGGCCAATCTCGACTCAGAGATGATGAGCCTTGCCACAGAGCTGGCGCTGGTTGAGTTAATGATGTCGGGCTGCACCACAGCGTCAGACCATCATTACTTGCTACCAGACGGGCTAGAACACGCCATCGATTTACAAGTCGAGGCCGCAGAGAAATTGGGTGTAAGAGCGATATTCACTCGCGGTTCTATGAGCCTAGGGGAAGATGAAGGTGGGCTACCTCCACGACACACCATTCAAACCGAACAGACCATTATTGATGACAGCCAACGCTTGATTCGCGATTACCACCAGCGCGATGAAGGGGCGATGATTCAAATCGCACTCGCGCCTTGTTCGCCGTTCTCAGTCACCACCGACCTGATGAAAGAGACCGCCAAGATCAGTGAGCGTGAGAACGTGATGATGCACACTCACCTATGCGAAACGCTCGATGAAGAGGACTTCTGTATCGAGAAGTTCGGTCTACGCCCTGTCGATTACCTAGAAGATGTCGGCTGGCTCAACGAACGCACTTGGCTCGCTCATGGTATTCACTTCAATCCAGAAGAGATCAAGCGCTTGGGTAAAGCAGGGATTGGTATCAGTCATTGCCCGACGTCCAACATGATGTTGGCTTCCGGTATTTGTAAGAACAACGACCTTGAAGCAGCAGGCGTAAAAGTCGGGCTAGGTGTAGATGGTTCCGCCTCAAACGATGGCTCAAATATGATTGCTGAAGTGCGCATGGCGATGTACTTACAGCGCCTGCAGTATGGCTCTGCCAACGTTTCACACTTTGATGCACTGCGCTGGGCGACATCAGGCTCTGCACGAGCAATGGGCAGAACGGATATCGGTACACTAGAAGTCGGAAAACAAGCCGACATCGCGATGTTCAAACTCGATGATATTCGTTTCTCTGGCAGCCACGATCCGCTGGCAGCACTACTACTCTGCGGCGCTCAACAAGCGGATAAAGTGATGGTAGCCGGAAAATGGCGAGTTAACGATGGAGCAGTAATTGGAGTAGACATGGAGCAACTGATGCACCGCCACCACGCTGCTGCAATGAAGCTTGGTAAGTTGGCGATGAATAACAACTAACTAAGACACTTGCCCATCAAACACTGCAAGCCAAAGCGCGTGGCTTTGATGGGCAAACACCCAGAACATCCGCAAAGATTCTAAAAACCCATAAACATTCGAAAACACCCGCAAAAATCTGCAGGCATGATTGCCTCTCAGGCTATGTATTAGTCAGTTTACTTAAATAGTTCCATCCCTATCAGAACGAAATATAAACCTTCACTAATTAAACTTTCGATTAATATAAAGCAACCCGTACATTATCTGGCACAGATCAAATTTAAAACGCTCGTTCTATTTATATATTCATCAAATTAATCAACAGATTTAGTAATAATGGAAATTATGAGGATAATTATACTTTTATCACTTATCGCATTTATGAATAGAATAAAAACCTCTCGAGACCTTTCCATACCTAGCCTGACAAAAGACACAGGAGTAGTGACTTAAATATCATTAAATTCAATAGATCAACAATCAATCAATATGAATTCAAATGTGTGATCTAAATAGAACTTTTCATTATAAATCTACTATAGAT
>NZ_JBFROW010000078.1:0-155 GCF_041471665.1 Vibrio sp. 10N.261.51.F11
CAGTTAAGCGCTATCTGTTGCCCAAGGCAGTAAGAGCAGCGACTAACTAATGCGATACTAGCTCAGTTGGTAGAGCGCAACCTTGCCAAGGTTGAGGTCATCGGTTCGAACCCGATGTATCGCTCCAATTTAAGCCTCATTGTCTTAAACAATGC
>NZ_JBFROW010000078.1:1037-1196 GCF_041471665.1 Vibrio sp. 10N.261.51.F11
ATCTGTTGCCCAAGGCAGTAAGAGCAGCGATTAACTAATGCGATACTAGCTCAGTTGGTAGAGCGCAACCTTGCCAAGGTTGAGGTCATCGGTTCGAACCCGATGTATCGCTCCAAATTAGTCTCCTAGAGACAAGATTCATTGACTTAAACAATGCAT
>NZ_JBFROW010000079.1:0-37799 GCF_041471665.1 Vibrio sp. 10N.261.51.F11
TCTTAAGTGAACGGCATTACGGATTAGCGGCTATTTTTTTTGTTTGAGCTCTGCCGAGTGCGTTAATCCAAAATAAATCCCCTCCTAGCCTCCCCTTGATTCATATGTAGATCCCTTGCTGATCGTGGAGAGGGGAGGAATAGAACATCGATCGTTAAAAGTGTCGATATATGTTCAGTGCTAAAGAAAGTTCTCCCCCTCTGCTAAAGATCTAGAGATATTGATGAACCCAGATTGAGGGGGAGTTAGAGGGGGAGGTAACTATGGCTAATTATGCGAATAGTGTTCGTCTAGTTCCTATAAGGTTGAGACCCCACTCACACCGCCTCTCAACCATTCACTCCTTATAATTACCATTCGTCGCATTGGTAAAACTGCACGACAAATTCTAGTTAACCTTTCAACGTCAACATTTGAAAGGGATTAGAAATCATGACTACTTCACACTCATTTAATTCAGGCTCTACAACTTCTGTGCTTACGCGTTCATTGCTGATTGCTCTTGTTTCGTTTGCACCGTCGTTAGCTTTAGCGAACCCGAGTTCAGACGTGCTCGATATCTACAACCAAGCGGCGCAAGGCAATGAAGACTTGGTTGAGGTGGCTTATGAACGCCTTAATGACACGCTGCAACAAGACGGCGCTACGCCACTGACTTTAGTTTATTTAGGAAGCACAGAAACCCTGATGGGGCGTGATGCGTTCTTACCTTGGAACAAGATGAAGTATGTGGAGAGAGGCTTATCAACCATTGATAAATCACTGGTGCTGCTGAAAGACGAAGACCAACCAATTCATGAACAACCCCGTGTTCAAGGGCTGCCAGATTCTTACCTAACTCGCGCAATGGCCGCCGTTACTTACACCTCTCTGCCAGACATGTTTAATCATTTCGATCGTGGTTATGACCTGTTCCTCGCGTTACTCGCGGAAGATGATTTCCAACAGCAACATTTCGCTGCGACATCGTGGATTTACCGTTACGCCATTACTGCATCGATTCGTGCTGAGGACTTCGAGCAAGCACAGGTGTGGCTTGAAAAGATGGAAAACACCGATGCTGGCAACATCGAGACAATGACGGCGAAAGCCCTAATAGCGAAAGCCAAATAGCGGTTTACTAAAGCTCATTAACAACTGCGAACGCTTAAAAATTATGGGTCAGCGGAGGACAAAGGAATGATTGAATTTAAAGATATCTGCAAAGCATATGTCACGGGCGGTCAACGTGTTGATGCATTAAGCGGGGTCGATGGACATATCCGGCGCGGTGAAATGGTGGCGTTGTGTGGCCCGTCTGGTTCAGGGAAAAGCACACTTTTGAATATTTTGGGTTTGTTGGATATGGACTATCGAGGACAGATCAATATTGATGGCCAACCGTATCCGACTGAGCAAATCGCCGCTGCGCGTTTTCGTCGTCAGTCGCTGGGTTTTGTGTTTCAGCGCTTCAATCTGGTTCCAGTGATGACGGCACTTGAGAACGTGGCCTACCCATTGATGTTGAACCAATGTTCGAAACAAGAACAGCAGACCAGAGCACAAGAGATGTTGGAGCGTGTTGGGCTAGGCGAATATGTACATCATCGCCCAGACAATCTTTCAGGCGGCCAGCAGCAACGTGTCGCGATAGCCAGAGCGCTAATCCACAACCCAAGCTTAGTCATTGCCGATGAGCCGACCGCTAGCTTAGACAGTCACACCGCCAACCTTGTGATCGACATTATGAAAGAGCTCGGCCATGAAATGGGCACCACCTTTATTGTCGCAACGCATGACCCAAGAATGGCGCAGCGTTGTGACCGAGTCATTGAACCTATCGATGGTCAACTGGCACTACAAGCCACAGCAATGGAGGCAATCTCATGGGCAAGTTAACACAAAGAATGAGCACTTTTTTGCTTCCTACCTTGGTGCGTTTGGCGTGGCTTAATTTATTGAGAAACGGTCGCCGTAGTCTGCTTTCGGTATTGATCATCGCAATTGCCGTATTTGCGCTGACCTCGGCTGGAGGTTATGGGCTTTATACCTATGAATCTCTGCGTGAATCGACCGCGCGCGATACTGGTCATCTTACTTTGAGTACGCCGGGATATTTTGAGCAAGATGAAGACATGCCGCTGAGCAATGGTCTAGACAATGTTCAAGCCCTAACCAAGAGCATTATTGGCGACAGCGACGTGCGTGGTGTGCAGCCTAGGGTCTATTTTAGCGGCTTGGTTTCTAACGGCAGCAAATCGACCATTTTTATGGGAACGGGTGTCAATGAGCGTGAGTTCGACATGAAAGGTCCTTTCTTAGATGTGCGCAGCGGTCAGACCCTCTCGGATGTGAAATCGCCAAGATACGACAGCCAAGAGCCACAAGTGATGCTGGGAACTGACCTTGCTCGTAATCTCAAAGTTGCCGTTGGCGATTGGGTGACACTGCTCGCGACTACCAGTGACGGCGCATTGAACGCTTTTGATTTTAAGGTGCAGGGTATTTACTCGACAGGAGTGCCTGAGCTGGATAAGCGTCAGTTATACGTACACATCACCACTGCCCAAGAGCTTTTAGCGTCAGACAAAGTCAGTACCTTGTCGGTGTTTCTATTTGAAACAAGCAAGACCTCGACCGTTCAACAGCGTATCCAAACAGCTTTAGATCGAAATAGTGCGAGCCAAAGCGATCAAGGCACAGAGATCGAGATCACCCCGTGGCAAGATCGCGCGTTTTTCTACACCAAGGTGAAAGATCTTTACGACCGTATCTTCGGCATCATGGGCGCGGTGATGGCATTGGTAGTGTTTGTGTCGTTGTTTAACACCATGACCATGTCGGTGACCGAGCGTACTCGTGAAATTGGCACCTTGTCGGCACTAGGCAGTTACCCGTCTGAAATCGTCGCAGGTTTCTTAAAAGAGGCGGGATTGTTGGCTGTGATTGGCAGCGCGATCGGCGCGTTAGTGAGTGGCTTCGTGTCGGTGTTATTGCTGGTGGTGGATATCCAAATGCCACCACCTCCCGGCAGAACCGAGGGTTACCCACTCAACATTTACTTCTCATTGGAATTAGTTGGTTACGCCACTTTAGGTGTGTTGACGGTATGTTTGCTAGCCGCTTATTTCTCTGCTCGCAAAGGCGTAAATAAGCCAATCACGGAGGCGCTGGTTTATGTATAAATTTACTCGTTCACTCACTGTTTTAGGTTCTGTATTGGTTTTGGTTCTAGCATCGACACCAAGCTGGGCAGTCGATTCACAACAAGTCACAGAGATGATCGCCAAGGCGGATAGCTATCGCTTGAACAGCGAACAGGCGTCTAAAGTGGTTTCTCTGGTCGCGCTATATCAAGACGAGCAACTAGACAAAACCCGCGAATACAACGTCTACACAAGACCAAACCGAGAGTCGCTGGTCGTGTTCAAGTCGGCGGTCGAGGCGGGTCAAAAGATGCTGATGATAGAGGACAACTATTGGTTACTGATGCCGAAATCGCGCCGACCTATCCGAATCACACCAATGCAGAAACTCTTGGGTGAAGCTTCGGTAGGGGACATCTCAACGCTGACGTGGAGCGAAGATTACCAAGGTGAATGGGTTGCCGAGCAACAGGTTGAGATGCCGACTGGCGAGACACTCGATACCCATCACCTAAAGCTAACGGCGAAAACCAAGGGTGCCAGCTATCAATCGATTGATCTGTGGTTAACGGCAGACCGAGCGTTTCCTGTTAAAGCGGATCTGTATCTGCGTTCTGGAAAACTGGCCAAGCAAGCTTGGTTTACTGAAGGCGTGCGAGATGGCTTGCCAAGTGTAGTTTCGATGACTTTGCTCGATAAGATTCAACCAAGTAAGAAAACCGTGATTGAGTACCGCGAGGTGAGTGAACAAGCCTTGGCTGACAAATACTACAACCCTGCTTACTTATCGCGTAACAGCGTGTCTGGGCTGTAGGTGAGCGTCATGAAAGCTTCCAATTGCCGATTCCACATAAAGCCTTCAATCGCTACTTTGCTTGCTTTGTCTTGTGTGAGTAACACGATTCAAGCGGACGACCTGAGCTTGGCGTGGGATTGGCAACTCAGTGCAGAAGTGATTGAATCGAGAGAGTCACCATTTAGCCCTTTAGCGTCTGATAATCGTCAGTCTTTAAATGGCTTGCTGGATCTAGAGGTTGGATATAACAATTGGCTTGGTCTGTTCGCAGTTAAAGCCAACGATATTTTGAGCAACGATCCACAGGGGAATGAGGCGAGCTTTGAATCGGAATTCATTGTGCGCGAGCTGTTTTGGCAAGGTGGTGTTGAACTGTCTAATTCAGCGTTCGGTGACCACTATCTTGATGTCACGCTTGGCAAGGTTCGTTTGGATTGGGGCGTGGGCTATGGCTATCGACCGTTAGACATCATCAAACCTTATCGACAAAACCCAGTGGGCATTGTCGCAGAAGAGGGCGCAGGTGTTGCCTCGGCGTCACTGTTCGATATGACGGGCGAATGGACACTGCTTTACAGCGATTCGTCATGGACTTCCCAAGACGTAAATGAATTCGAAAAGCAGAATCAGCAACAAGGCTTTGGGATACGTCGTTACAATCTGGTTGGCGACCACGAATATCAATGGATCGCTTATTACGACGATGTACGCCACGGCTTGCTTGGAGCGAGCTTGGTGTCGGTATTAAATCTCGCGTGGGAGTTTCACGGTTCGATGGTTTATCAGCGACAAAGTTTGGGTTACAGCCAGCCTAACTCACTGCATAAACCGGTTTATCTAGAAGAGCAGGGCGAGGCTTACCAAGCCTTACTCGGACTGATATGGGTCAACGAGACGGGCCACAATGTGGTACTGGAATACTGGTTTGATAGCCGCGCTTGGAGTGACTCTGAGTGGCAAAGCGCTTTAGAGAATGCGGAATCTTTGTCTCTTAATCCCATGACAATATCGTTGGCGGGCTCTTACGCTCAAGGCTATCAACACGCCAATTTGGTTCAACACAACCTCATGTTTCGTTGGTCTCTGGATTCGACACATGGCTGGCTTGAAGATATCACGCCAACATTCGATGTCATGTTGTCTCCTCAAGATGGCGGTTTTATTGCGACTCAGTGGCTCAATTATCAGGCTTTAGATAATGGCAATTCATCGTTGGATTTGGAACTTGCTGCACGCTTTCTAGGTGGTAAAAGTGATTCTGCTTACGCCAGTTTACCCGATAGTCATATGATTCTCTTAAATATCAAAGGACGATTTTAATGGACACTTCTTCAAACAGTCGATTTTCATGGATTAAGAGTTTCGCGTTCACCACGCTATTTTGTGTTCTTATTGCGATTACAACCCATACGATTTGGGGCGGCGGATTAACGGTTAACCTGGCAATCAGTTTTGGCTTTGGCTACAGCGCCGTGGGTTCTTCTTTCATCTTGGTGAAGTTGTTTAAGAGGACATCTCGAACGCTTGAGGTGGGTATCTCAATGGTGATCGCGATGACCTTTGGTACCTTGAACGCACACTATTGGTTGAACGGGTATTTCGGGGCTAATATCTCGGACCTTAAATCTGTAGTCTTGCTCGGTGTGATCTTCTGTTCGGTTTGCTATTACTATTTCTATACTCGGGAGCAGCAGTTACGTGCCGATAACGAATTGGAAGTGGCCAAGCGTCGTCAGGCCGACCAAGAAAAGGTGGTGGTGCTAAGCCAGCTTAAACAACTGCAAAGCCAAATTGAACCGCACTTCTTGTTCAACACGCTTGCGACCATCAATGTATTGATTGAGAGTGACAGCGCGAAAGCCAAGTTGATGCTCGAAAAACTGACTGACTTATTACGTGTAACTCTGAAAAACAGCCGCACCGAGCAATCGACCATCGCACAAGAGGTCGACTTGTTAGACGCTTATCTTAATATCCAAAAGATACGCTTGGGTGAGCGCTTAACGTTCTCGATTGAAATACACGAGATTAGCGATTTGCAGGTGATTCCACCGTTCTTGATTCAACCTTTGGTCGAGAATGCACTCACGCACGGCATCGAGCCCAAAGCCGCTGGTGGCCAAGTGAATATTCGTATTACTCAACAAGCACAGCAGCTAAAAATTGAAGTGGCTGATAATGGCGCTGGGTTGAAAACGCCTTCTGCGAATACGGGTCACGGTGTTGGGTTAAGCAATATTCGTCAAAGAATCGAAACCCTGTATGGTGATAAGGCGAGCCTAACGATTACTGAACACGCTGAAGGCGGGGTAGTCTCGACGATCTTGTTACCGTTGACTGAGGCAGCCGCCTAGAATTACAGATCAGAAAACACCGAACAGTGACGCAAAATAGACGATTTACAGTGTGAATTTAAAGGACTAACCATGAACAACCCAACAGTACAGCCGAGCGTAACGGCGATAATCGCAGACGATGAAGCACTGTTAAGGCACCACTTAGACAAGAGCCTTGCTGAGGTTTGGCCGGAGTTAGAAATCGTCAGTAAAGCACAAAACGGTTTGGAGGCGATGGAGAGTATTCAGCAGCTTAAGCCCGACGTGGCTTTTCTCGATATTCGTATGCCGGAACTGGATGGTATCTCTCTGGCGAAACAACTCAACAAGTTAGATTTACCGCCATTGATTGTGTTTATCACGGCTTATGACGAATACGCGGTCAAAGCTTTTGATCACAATGCGATGGATTACCTGCTGAAGCCAATCAACGAAGAGCGCTTACTGGCCACATGTCAGAAGGTGCAAGCGCGTTTGTTAAGCCGTCAAAAACAGCCTGGTGACACCTCAGTACAGCCCGATATCACAGCGTTAATGGCTCAGCTTCAACAGCTATCACAATCGTCTTCCCAGCAAACGCAGCCTCCTTATCTATCGCAGCCCCTTTATCAACAGCAGAAGAAACATCTAACGTGGCTCAAAGCCAGTGTCGGGGAAGACATTCACCTAATCGCCGTCGATGATGTCGCTTACTTCAAAGCGGAAGACAAGTACGTGTCTATATTTAAGAAGGGTCAAGGGGGATCGCTAGAGGAGTATATTCTTCGCGTGTCACTAAAAGAGTTGATAGCGCAACTCAATCCTGATGAGTTTTGGCAAATCCACCGTTCAGTGGTAGTGAAAGTTTCCGCCATTGATAAGGTGAAGAAAGGGCTCTCAGGTCAGATGTCGGCGTATGTGTCAGGGGAAAAGCTACCGATCAGCCGTGCCTCGCAAGCGTTGTTTAAGGGTATGTAGAGAACTGGCTGAAATTTATGTAGCTTATTGATTTTAAATAGATGTAGTTAGCGAGTCTAAAATCGATTTAATAGGCTCTTATCTAAATGCCTATTTAAATGAGCACAGCGATCTTACATAACGATTGGTGATTTATAAAATAAAGATCCAGATCACAAAGATACTCATCAGGTTCAATATTAAATAATAATCGTTAGCTCAATCTGTATATTGTCGATGAATGACATTAAGAGGTTGTTATGAAAACATATTATTTAGCGACGGCTCTATGCCTCACCTTAGTTGGCTGTAGCTCAACATCAAAAACTACCGAAACGCCAATCCAGCCGGATCCGGCATGGACTTCAGGCCAACTAGAAAATGGCCTTACTTATCATGTTTATCCAGATCATGAAGAATCCGTATCTGTTCGTTTAGTCGTGCACGCCGGTTCGATTCAAGAGACTTCTCAACAAGAAGGCTACGCGCACTTCTTGGAACACATGGCATTCAATGGCAGTAAAAACTTCTCTCAGAACGATGTGATTCGTCTATTCGAAGACGCAGGCGCTAGCTTTGGTGCTGATATTAATGCCTACACTTCTTATGAAGAGACGGTCTACCAGTTAGATTTGCCAGATAACATCCAATTGCAGTCTGCTTTGACGTGGATGCGTGACATTGGTGATGGCCTGGATCTATCAAGTTCAGAAGTCGAAAAAGAAAAAGGCGTGGTTCTTGGTGAGTTCCGTATGGCTCGCCTCGATGATAAGTCATTCGGAGATATATATTATGATTACTTCGTTGAAGGCGGCCCGTACGAATCGCAAGATGCATTAGGGACTAAATCGTCGATCGTGAATGCTACTCCTCAAGGCATCAGCAACTTTTATCAGACTTGGTATCAACCTCAAATAGTTGAGCTGGTCGTTTCTGGTGATGTGGACATCAAAACTGTGATTCCACTTATTGAAGAAAAGTTTTCTAGCTGGGAGCGTGGCGATACGCCGAGACCAGAGAAACAGAAAATGACCTCATTCAATGAAGATGATTATGTTGAGTACGCAGGAAGAGAAGCGCCAAGCATCATTCTGACGTTTAACCGAGGTTTAAATAGAGTTGAAAATCATGCTCAGCAGCATCAACGTTGGTTAGATGAAACCTCTCAACAGTTGATTCGACAACGATTAGAAGCAGTATTTAATGATGCCGCGCTGCCGACTCAATGGATAGCGTCTGATGGCTATCGAATGGGTGCTCTGCACTATTCGGCAATAAGTGTTGGGTTTCCGGCTGGAGACCGTGAAGTAATCCAACAAGATCTGCTTTCTACATTGGCGTCATTGCGTGATTTTGGTGTTTCGGAAACGGATATTGTTGGCGAACAGCACTACTATCAAGACTTACTCGACAACATCGAGCATGACTGGGATAAAATGGATAGCGTTGAACACGCGAACTACAAAGCGAGTGCGTTAGTCACAGATCGAATCGTCCAATCACAGAAAGACTATCAAGTAAGTTTGGAAGCTTTCATTGCTAACTTGAGCCTTGAAGTGATTAACGACAACATCAAGAATCTACTTTCTGATGATTACTTTATTGTTATTGGGATGGACGACAATGAAGACAGAACAGCGGTCATCAACTCTCTCGATAGTTTAAAAGCCACGTATCGCGAGGCGGGAGTTCCGCCGCTTGCGATTGGAACAGCGAGTGCTTTTGCTGTACCTAGCTCGCAAGGCGAGGTTGTACTTGCTGAACAAATGTCTATTGACCCATACATCCAAAAGTGGACGTTAAGCAATGGCATCGACATGTGGTACCTGCGTGATTATGAGGCAGGTGATGATGTTGGGGTGATGTACATGAGCCTCGGCGGAAAAGCCGCTTTGGATCCGAGCTTGTACCCAGCTGTTGAGGTTGCGTTACCTACCTTCGCTCGAAGCGGTGCCGGTGAGTTTACGGGCTCTGAGCTTTTAGCGTACTTTGATCGTGAAAATATTAGCGCCGATTCTTTCATTGGTAATACTCGTCATGGTATTGAATTTAATATCAATAAAGACGGACTTAAAGATACGTTTGCTGCGCTTTATACCTTCATAACTGCGCCTAAAATTGTTCCCGAGCAGTTAGAGGCAGTGAAACAGGAGTTTGTACAAGGTCAAGAATCTTTCTTGAGCAGCCCTGTCGGTCAGTTTGAGCGCGCAAGAAACCAGAATATCTATCGTCAAGACAGTGGCCACCTCTTTGTTGATAAAGAACGTGTTGAAGCGGTTTCTGTGGAAGACGTCGCTAATCTTCATCAGCAATTGTTTGGTCAAATGAGGCATAACCAATTGGTGATCGTGGGTGACATCGACCCAAGTGAATTAAAGCCTTTGGTTGAGCAATACTTGGCTTCGATTCCATTAGAAAAAGCTGAGGTTCCTGAATTTAAGGTGGCTTACAAGCAGCCATCTGAATCACGCATTGATTTAGCGATCAACAATGTGAATAGTGCAGAGTACATCCTACGAGTTATCTCTGAGCCTAGCGTTGAAGTTAAAATGTCGGCAAAAGATGTTTTCATGGAAGACTTGCTGCAGCGCTTGCTGGCGACTCGTTTAGATACCTATATTCGTGAAGAGTTGAGCTTAGATTACTCGCCATATGCGTATTCAGCATCCGCAGATAGTGAGCTGAGTGGTGAGTGGGTTATCGGGGCGATGGTAGCGCCGGAGAACGTTGACCAAGTCGAAGTGGCGATCGATAAAGTGATTGCAGACCTTTTACAAGGCGTCTCTGAAAAGGAAATGCACGCAGTCGTGAAACAGTTTGAAGCGGACTTCACGCCTCTCGAGACGAGCTCTATTGACCAAGCATGGTACCTGTCTCGTTATTTACTTCATGGTTACGATATCGAAGCTTTGTCTCAAGTTGAGCGAGTGGCAAGGTCGATCACTGCGGAAGACATGAATCAACTTGTGCAGCGTATATTTGGTGAAAACAGCCGTAAGGTTAAAAATATCATGCGTCCTAAAGCCTAAAGCCTAAAGCCTAAAGCCTAAAGCCTAAAGCTATAAGCAAACAGAAAGACTTAACTCAAAGCCAAGCATGCACTGATGCACTGCTTGGTTTTTTGTTTTTTACATTATTCATAACATCAATGTATTAGGTGTTGTTGGCCGCATTTAAAGGCATGTAGTTCTAAATGCGAGAGTGCTTAATCGGTTGCTTCGTATCATTTTCTAAAAAAATGTTTTAAATCAAGACAGCGTTTCATTTGTATTGTAAATTGGCGATCTACGAGAATGTTGTTTGGATATTAGATTGCTTAAATTAGGTACCCGATTAGTCTTAATGTTGTTTTTACTGAGCTTTGGCTTAGTGAATTCTAACGGCTATTCGTTTCCTTCTAAGCCATTCCAAATCCACTCCGCTCAAGAGCAGCCTTCACAAAATGATCTTTGTAAACAAGCTGCTGCGGATAATCCGTCGAGCTACATGGAATGTGATCAGGTTCAGTTTGACACTGCGTCTTTAGGTGATAGTTCCAATTATCACGACACTGAATCGAGTTTCCAAGCGGTAACCTTTAGACGTATGCTCAGCAACGAGCAAGAAAGCGTGGCCGACCTTGAGCCTGCTTATCATCTATTGATCGACTTCTCTCCCCCATCACTACTGGCTTCTCTGCTCTTCAACACGCCGATGTTGGATACTAAGCAGCATTGGACCAGCATTGTGAGTTCTCCGTCCTCCCGGCTTTCGGGGTGGAAAGAGGGCAACATCCAATACTCGCATTTCCGAGAACTTCTTAGCTAATCGTTTGACCCTAAATTGGTCGTATCGATGGTCACTTGTGCCCGTTGAACTCGCCAGTTAATCAAAACAAACATAGCGACATCAGCTTTAGCATCACTATCTTTCAATCAGCTTGTTCTGGTCGTGATTAGCCATCGCTCGTGTTCGCAAAATATTAGACATACCAATCGTAGTAAATAACTGGTCACCCTAGCTGGTTAAAATGCTCGATCACTGCTTTTTTCTGGTGCTATTTTTGAGCACGTATTTACGGTGATTGGTAGAAAGAAGAGATCTTGACTGTGAAAAAACGCATTCAAAGAAAACAAATTAACCACTACTCAAAGTGGAAATACGTGGTGCTTATCGCCACCATCATCATCATGGTTCTGAGTGCTTTACCTTCTTGGTATGGCGAAAATGCATCGGTTCAAATTAACAATCGTTCCGAACAGACCATCGATGCGAGTCAAATTACCCAATACCTTGCGAGCGAAGGCATCCAAGCTAAATCGGCATTTCAAAAAGACCAACGTTTAGTCGTGATCTTGGAAGACGCAGAACAACAAGCGAAGGCTAAAGAGGTGCTGAATGAGCGCCTATTGGATAACGCGACGGTTGCGCTAGCGATGGAGCCAGCAGCACCGAAATGGTTGACTGACATGGGCTTCGCACCGATTCAGCTAGGCCTTGACTTACGTGGTGGTGTGCAGTTCCTGTTAGAAGTGGACATGGAACCGGTTTACCACGCCCAAGCGCAATCTGTGGTCGATGAAATCACCAGCCAAGTGCGTTATGCACGCGGTAAAGTGGTGAATAACCAAGTTGAATTTAACTTCCGTACTGATGCCGATTTCGAGAAAGCACAAAAACTGATTCGTGAAGAGTTCCCACAATGGCAACGTGACCGTTCAGATAAATCGCTAACGTTAACTCAGTCTGAAGAAGAACAAAGAACGCTACGCAACCTAACGGTTCAACAAAACCTACAGATCATGCGCAGCCGTATTGAAGAGCTAGGCATCACTGAGGCATCGATTCAACGCCAAGGAGAAAGCCGTATCCGTATCGAATTACCGGGTGTACAAGACCCTGCAGCTGCGAAAGACGTGATTGGTGCTACGGCTTCATTAGCGTTCTACTCTGTGTACGACAACGCAACGCACAATACTCAAACTCTGAAAGATTCAGATGGTAATCGTGTCGTGGTTGCTCGCAAAGCAGTGCTGAGCGGTGAACACATTATCGATGCACGCAGTGGCATTGGTGAGATGGGCAGTGCAGAAGTAAACATTACGCTGGATTCTTCTGGTGGTAAGAAAATGTCTGAGTTTTCTCGCCATAACATCGGCAAGCCAATGGCGACCGTTTACAGCGAATACAGCCGTGATAGAGCCGGTAACAGCGAAAAAACCAGTGAAGTGATCAGTGTGGCGAACATCCAATCTCAACTGGGTAGCCGTTTCAGAATCACAGGTGCAGGCAGCATGGCAGAAGCACAAGAGCTTGCTCTACTGTTACGTGCAGGTTCATTAACAGCGCCTGTTACCATCATTGAAGAGCGCACCATTGGCCCATCTCTGGGTGCTGAAAACGTAACGAATGGCTTTGCTGCTTTGGCTCTTGGCCTTGGTCTTACTCTCACGTTTATGGCGCTATGGTACCGCCGTCTTGGCTGGGTCGCGAACTGTGCATTGGTGGTTAACATGACCACGTTGTTTGGTTTGATTGCCTTGCTACCGGGTGCGGTATTAACTCTGCCGGGTATTGCGGGCTTGGTACTGACCGTTGGTATGGCGGTAGACACTAACGTGCTTATCTTCGAGCGTATTCGAGACAAGATGAAAGAAGGGCGCAGCTTTGCTAGCTCTATCGATCGTGGTTTCGATAGCGCATTCTCGTCAATTTTCGATGCTAACGTCACCACCATGATCGTTGCTGTGGCTCTATACACCATTGGTAATGGACCGATTCAGGGCTTCGCTCTAACTCTAGGCTTAGGTCTTCTAACCAGTATGTTCACGGGCATTTTTGCTTCACGAGCGATCATCAATTTGGTTTGGGGGCGTGACCAACGCCACGATGTAAGGATTTAAGCATGAGTACTTCAAAAATGACTATTTCAGACCGCTATTTTTCAAATAGCTATATTTCGGATAAGAATATGACTCGCCTTCGTAAGGTGATGTCTGCGATATCTATTGTGCTGTTCATGAGCTCTGTGATGCTGGTGGCGGTGAAAGGTTTTAACTGGGGCTTGGACTTCACAGGTGGTGTGGTTGCTGAGGTTCAGCTCTCTGATCAAGTCACCAAAGATGCGTTAAAAACAAAACTTGATACGGCCTTCCAACAAGATGTGCAAGTGGTTGGTATGGCAGAACAGGATCGCTGGACAATCCGTTATAGCCAACTGACAGATGCTCCACAGCCAAACTTAGTGGATGCTTTGTCTTCTGTCAGCGACCAAGTAAAAGTGCTTAACAGCAGCGTGGTTGGCCCTCAAGTCGGTCAAGACATGGTTGACCAAGGTGGCTTAGCGGTATTGGTGTGTTTCCTAATGATCATGCTGTACCTGAGTGTACGTTTTGAATGGCGTTTAGCACTCGGCGCCCTAGCCGCAATCATCTATGACGTGACGCTTATCTTGGGTCTGTTCGCTTTTACTCAGTTCGAGTTCAACCTGACTGTGTTAGCGGCTGTGTTGGCGATTTTAGGTTATTCATTGAATGACTCGATCATCATTGCCGACCGTGTTCGTGAAATGCTGCGTGGTAATCCAAATGGTGACACTGATAACCTGCTTAACGAATCGGTTAAAGCGACCTTCTCACGCACCATGGTGACCTCAGGTACAACCCTAATCACCGTATCTGCGCTTTGGCTACTTGGCGGTGCGGCACTTCAAGGGTTCGCGATTGCACTGGTTGTAGGTATTGTCAGTGGTACGTGGTCTTCAGTTTCAGTAGGTATCACACTGCCTAAGTTACTTGGCCTACAGCCTTGTCACTACCAAGTGAAAGCGCCGGTAGAAGTTGAGGGTGAGTACCCTTAGGCTCTCTATTGGTTAACAGTACGACTTAGTCAGTAACGTCAACAAAGCCCTTCGTTTATAACAAAACGAGGGGCTTTATTTTTTATAAGAGTCAGACAGTTACAGAAAAGAGAGCCTATTTCAAAAAACGATAGATTGAGCAGGCAAGCCCTCATGATATGAAGTATGTTTAGATGACGTTCGTAGAAATGAGGCAAGGGAATGGAATATCGACATCAATGTCATGTAGGCGACCATGGTGATGCGCTAAAGCATCCAGTATTGAGTGCACTTGTTCAGTCATTAATGCAGCAACATTCACGCCTCAATGTTATCGACACGCACTCTGGTACAGGGTGTTATGACCTCACTACTGCACCCAGTAATCATGCTGGTGAGTTTGCTGAGGGGGTCGGGTACTTGTGGCGCAATAAGGCTTATCTTCCTCCGGCATTCGCGTCTTTTATGTCGGTGCTGGAATACTACAATCCTAATCAGCTTATCACGCTGTACCCCGGCTCTGCGGCCATTACCTATCAACAAGGTCGCAGCCAAGACAGCTTCTATTTTTCAGATATTCAGCAAGATGAAGCCGATTTACTTCAAACCAATATTGAGAAGCTACAACGCGATCTGGATGTCTCAAGTAAGCTCACCATTACCGCAGGCGATGGGCTTAAAGCGCTGCCTGATGATGTGGCCAAGCATGATAACCACCACCTGATCGTGATTGACCCACCTTACGAAACTGATTCTGAATATCTCGCAGTGATTGATGCCTTGGTTAAGGCTTATCAACAGTCTGAGAAAGTATCTGCCTTGATTTGGTATCCGCTTTACACGGATGATAAGAGCTCACTGATTCTGAACCACTGCGTGACAGCGGTGAAAGATGGCTTGCTACCAAGCCCGATCAAGTCGGAGCTTCGCCTTCGAGATCCCAAGGGTGATGATCGCCTGATCGGCAGTGGTTTACTGTTGTTCAATCCACCACAAGGCATTGCGGGAACGGTCGCAGATACGCTCGATTATTTACACAGCCAACTCGCGACTAATGGTGAAGGTTACTGGCAAATGAGAAGCTTATAGATCTGATTTTTATGGGTTTTATGATGGTTTTCTAGACATCACTCACTAAATCACTGTTATCTATGTGGTTTAAATTGACCAAACGCTAACTTTTATCGATTGATTAATTGCAGTGAATCATTTAAAAATAGAATATCAATGCGCACAAGTGCATAATGGCTCATAAGTTAAATAATTAAACTAGATTGTGGTTTACCCCCTAAACTGCATAAGGCTCGCACTAGTCACGCGAGCCTTTCTTTTGCCTGTCGGAAATGTTTCTAGTGGTTAGAAACAATCATCTCCTCCAAATTCACTACAACGCTGGATAATCGATGTAGCCTTTTTCGTTGCCGCCGAACAGAGTGGCGCCATCAAGATCGGATAGTTCACTGCCGTTTTGTAGGCGTGAAACGAGATCTGGATTCGCAACGAATGGGCGACCAAATGCGACAAGGTCGGCGTAGCCTTTGCTTAACACTTCTTCGGCGCGTTCTGGTGTGTAGCTGCCAGCAACGATGATGGTGTTAGAGAACAATGCTCTTAGTTCGACACGGAAGCTTTCAGGGATAACTGGAGCATCATCCCAGTCGGCTTCTGATAGGTGCAGGTAAGCGATGTCTCGATCTTGAAGTGCCTTCGATGCCTCTAAAATCGTTGGTACGATATCTGGGCAGTTCATGTCTTTGAAAGTGATGAATGGGGCTAAACGTACGCCCACTTTGTCAGCACCAATCGCTTCAATTACCGCATCCACGACTTCAATTAGAAAGCGAAGTCGATTCTCACGACTGCCACCATAGTTGTCGGTGCGTTTGTTTGAGTTGGTTCTTAGGAACTGGTCAATCAGGTAGCCATTACCACCGTGGATTTCCACTCCGTTGAACCCTGCCTCGACCGCTTTTTTCGCTGAGTTAGCAAAATCTTGAACCACACGATCGATGTCTGCTTGGGTCATCTCTCTTGGTTGGATGCAATCCACCATGTTGCCGTTACCATTCTCATCAGAGATCCAAACCTGCGTTTCTATTGGAGCTAATGCAGAAGGTGCAATCGGTAACTCGCCTTTTTGAAAGGTAGGGTGTGATACTCGGCCTACATGCCATAGCTGGCAGAATATCGCGGCACCTTGTGCTTTTGCTGCTGTTGTTACTGACTTCCAACCTTCGATTTGTGCATCGGTATAAACGCCGGGTGTGAATGAGTAACCTTGAGAGTCATCAGAGATCTGCGTTGCTTCCGTGATGATCAGCCCTGCACTTGCGCGTTGTTGGTAATAGGTTGCCATCATGTCGTTTGGCACGTTTCCAGGTTGGCTAGTACGAGCGCGTGTCATGGGTGCCATAACCACGCGGTTTTGTAGTGCTAGGCCTTTCAGTTCTGATGCTTCGAATAATTTGTTCATGGTTTCTACCTTGTTTTAATGCTGTGATCTTTCGTTTTTTATTGGGGCTTATTTGCTTTCTGCTGGGCTGAAAATAGAGTTGCTTTGTGGCCTCCCCGCTCGGTTGGCTTTCGCAATAAGCAGCAAACCAATAACAGGGACAACAACGGCTGCGAATGGAATCATGCCTGCGCCTAGTTGGCTGTCGAGTACCATGCCGCCAAGGAATCCACCAAAGGCATTGGCTAAATTAAACGCTGAGATATTGGCGGTTGCTGCTAACTCTTGGCCTTCGCCACCGTGGTTCATCACTCGAAGTTGCATAGCGGGAACGTTCGCAAATGATGCAATACCAAAGACAAATGCAGCTGCAACGAATAGGATTTTGTTGTCTACCACAAGGCCAACCACCACCAATGACACGATCATTGCGACAGCCCAAAACATTGAAGCTTTGCCTAGGTTTTTATCTGAAGAGCGTCCGCCCAAGGTGTTACCGATGATTAAGCCAACACCTACAATCACTAAGATCCAAGTCACTGATTCTTGACTGTAACCCGTGATGTGCATGGCGATTGGCGCAAGGTAACCGTAAAGCGTCATGAAGCCAGACCAAGCAAAAGCGGTGATTGCTAAGCTGATCAGTAACATTGGATTTTTGAACGCTAGAAGCTGAGTTTTGATGTCTTTTGCTTCACTGTGACCAGTCGATTTGATTGACGTTAGAATAGAAATCATCGCAATCGTGCCAAGTGCAGCCACGGTAAAGAAAGTGGTGTGCCAGCCGAATTGCAAGCTAACCCAAGTACCCGTTGGAACGCCAAGAACGTTAGCGAGTGTTAGGCCTGCGAACATCTGACCAACGGCACGACCTGCCATTTTTTCAGACACTAAGTTGGTTGCGACAACCGCACCGATGCCATAGAAAGGGCCTTGCACTAAGCCTGCGATCACACGGCTTGCCAGTAGAAGTGGATAGCTTGGCGCTAAGGCGGATAACACGTTGCCAATAATGAACAGTGCCATTAAGCCAATCAGCACTATCTTCTTATTAAAGCGCGCAAGGTAGATTGTTAAGATCGGGCCGCCGATAACGATAGCCAACGCGTAAGCACTGATTAGGTATCCGGCTTGACCTTCGGTGATCGAAAGGGATGTGGCAATTTGTGGAAGGATGCCTGCAATAACAAACTCAGCGGTGCCAATTGCAAATGCTGCGAGTGTCAGTATCCAAACTTGGAATGGCATCTTTTCTTGTGTCATGGCTTCTGATTTCATGATGAGTTACCTATGTAAATTCTTATTTGTTAGGACGTTGAGATAAACACCCTCACGATTGTTCTTTATGTCTTTGCGGGGTGTTAGCCGAGTAGAGCGCCGCCGTCGATGTCGATGATTGACCCTGTTACGTATGGGTTGTTAATCGCGAATAGGTAACCCATAGCCACCTCTGAAGGCTCGCCAACCTTGCCTGCGGGTAGGTTGTTTTTGGCGTTGTCGTACATGCTTGTACGAGCGGAATCGTCCATGTTTTTGTAGGCTTCCGTCATGGTTAAACCCGGGCTAACGGCATTGACTCGAATAGGTGATAGCTCTTTCGCCAGTATTTTGGTTACGCTTTCTAGTGCGGCGTTGATGGCGGTTTTTACGTAAGTACCAGCAACAACTTTGCGTGACAACATGCCAGTTGTGAACGTGATAGACCCGTTTGGTGTCATGTAACGAGCGGCATGTTTGGCTACGTTTAAGCTGCCCCAAAACTTAGTGTCAAAAGCTGTCTTGGCGTCTGCGGTTGCTACGTCTGTTACTTTTCCTGCGGGAGCGGATGAGCCAGCCGTTACGATTAAGTGGTCAAACACGCCAATCGATTCAAAGTATTCACAAATTGATTTTTCATTGCTGATATCAAGTCCTGTATGTCGGCTAGCGATGTGCACTGTGTTGTTTTCGTTTCTCAATTTCATCGCGAGTGCCTTGCCGATACCTGATGTGCCACCAATGATGACGAAAGTGTGTTTCTCTTGTTTAGTCGATTCGTTAGTCATGCTCTGAATTCCTGCGTTGTTCTGTTGATGTTTGCCATTATATTTATTCGACTAAATTTGATAATTGGTTAAAGTATAAATTCATTATTCGGTTAACCTGAATAGTGTGGCTGAGTATTCAAATCGAGCATTAAGACCGAGAAGTAAGACGAAGAGACGGAAGCGAGAATCGTATGGATAAGTTTTCAGATATGGCGATGTTCGTCAGTATTGTTAAGCATCACGGGTTAGCGGCGGCTGGGCGCGAACTGGGTTTATCACCTGCGACCATGACAGCAAGGCTTCAAGCGCTGGAAGAGCGATATGGTGTGAAGTTGTTGAATCGAAGTACGCGCCATGTGTCTTTAACCGACTCTGGCGAGCTGTATCACAAGGCGTGTCTGGAGATATTGGATAATGTCAGTGAGGCCGAAAACCTGATCCAAAATGGCGTCAAAGAGGTCAAAGGTCCACTCAAAATCGCCGCGCCGAAAGACATCGGAAAGCAGTACATTCTTCCGATTCTCTCTGAGTTCTGTCAGCAATATCCCGACGTGATCCCTTACCTCTACTTGAACGATAACCTCTCGAACATTGCTGAATCTGGCATGGATATCGTGGTCCGTTATGGTGAATTGGTCGACAGCAGTTTGATATCCAGACGCTTGTCACCAAGCCGACGTGTGCTGTGTGCTTCTCCTGAATATCTTGCCAAGCATGGAACACCGTTAACACCACAAGATTTGGTTGATCACGATTGTTTAGCCATGCTGCGCAGCAATGAAGAGCTCAAGACATGGCACTTCCAAGATCATGATATGAAGAAGTCGATTACTGTTGTTCCAAAGCGATTTTCAGACGATGGCGAAGTGATTCGCTACTGGGCATTAAAAGGCGAGGGCATTGCTCTTAAATCGGTACTGGATGTGCAAGGCGACATCAATAACCAGCGCCTTGTGACGCTGCTTAATGGCTACATGAAGAACTTCAACACCGCGATGTCGGTGTCGAGTGCCGATTTGAATGTGGTGTACATCAGCAAGAAATATCAGCCCAAGCGTATCCGGTTGTTTCTTGATTTCTTGTTTGAGCGGTTTGGCGATTTGGTTGAAAAGTCTAGTTAGATTAGCCGAGAAGCAGCGCATGACAGATCTCTCGAACTCAACACCCGGGTACGGACAGAGAACATTGAACTGGTTATGATACGACCAACATAAGGATGTGATTGGAGAGAAAAATGAAAGTCGTCGGAGATACGGTTATCCAACCTTTTCACAAGGCAACCTGCCATTGCGGTGCGGTTGAACTAGAGCTCAGGTTACCTAACGGGATAGAAAAACCACGCCGCTGTGATTGCTCGATCTGTCGTCGCAGGGGAGCGATTGTGGGCTCTGTTGCGCTGGATGGCATCAAGATCCTTAAAGGTGCAGAGCATCTCAAGCTTTACCAATTCAATACCAATACCGCGAAGCATTACTTCTGCTCAAACTGCGGTATCTATACCCATCATCAGCGCCGTTCTAGCCCAAACGAATACGGTTTTAACATCGGCTGTTTGGAAGGGGTGAATCCTTTTGATATTGGTGATGTGGTGACCAACGATGGTGTCAATCATCCAGCTGATCGTTAATTTATTGAGCTTTAAAAAGGGAAGAAATTATGTCTGAATATGGAGCGGTCATTCGCTGGAAAAAAGCAGAAGATGAAGTCTTTAGCGACAATCAATACAGTCGAGGTCATACGTGGGAGTTCGATGGTGGTGTCACTGTGCCTGCTTCGTCCTCTCCACATGTTGTGCCACTGCCGTTTTCGGTGGAAGCGAATGTTGATCCAGAAGAAGCGTTTATCGCGGCACTTTCTAGCTGCCATATGCTGACATTTTTGGGCATTGCTGCAAAACAGAAGTACGTAATTGACTCTTATGTCGATGATGCGATAGGTGTGCTGGAAGAAGATGAATCCGGCCGCTCATCGGTCACTAAGGTGACTCTGCGCCCTAAAATTGTGTTTTTAGGTACCAAAAAGCCCACCGCCAAGCAGCTCGACAAACTGCACCACTTGGCGCACAAAAACTGCTTTATCGCGAACTCGGTAAAAACGGACATTGTGGTAGAAACTAAAGCGTAAACCACACACGTTAACATCCAAAAACCGCGAGGTTGCTTAGTGCATCACTGGCGGTTTTTTTGTGTCTGTGTAATCCTACGTACGGTTTTAATTGAGTGACAGTTAGAAAGTTTTGAGAGATAGGTAGAGAGCTCTTGAATGGTAGGAATAGATTGATTAGCAGAGAGTTATGTTTAGCGTCCCATTGAATAGTTTTGTACATCGTGTGAGTGATAAAAGCCAAGTGATGGTGAATGCTGCGGAATGTGGATGTCAGTTGAAACGAGTTCGTCGTTCGCGTAATTGGCTGTTGGTCGCTCAAGAGTATCAACTCGTTGAATTTAAAACGATGTTAACCCATGAAAAAGACGGTTGGATAGCAATTGCAATCGACAAAGTGCTGCCTAAACCCGTGGTGTGTTTGGCATCTCTGTTGGCCGCTACACCTTCAATGACTGTGGCTCAGCTGGTGATGGAATCTGGATGTTCAATGGCCGAAGCAAGACGTGCTATTGATGAACATGAAGGTCTGTAGGCGTATTCAAATCGTGTGAAAAGAGAATTGCGAGCAGCAAAAAGCCCGTAACGATATTGCGCTGGAAAACGTCATATCGTTACGGGCTTTATCATCTGTGCTGCTGTTAAGCTAAGCCATGCGGCTTATGAAGCATTGAATCGATTAAGAGTTCGCTACTTTTACACGAATCGTGTTTTTGCCAAGCTTTGACAAGTTCAGCTTGTTTAGTGCCGCTTTAGCTTCTTCTTGCTCTGGCATTTCAACAAAAGCGAAGCCTTTTGAGTCGCCAGTTTCTTGGTCTAAAACTAGGCTGCACTCTTTTACTGAGCCAAACTCAGAAAATAGCACACGGATGTCTTGCTCAGAGGTAGAGCGCGATAGGTTACGAACTAGAAGTTTCATAATAAACCTTGAATATGAATTTACGCCGAGCATTGTCGCACACTTTCATGCTCACCCTCACAAATAATTACTCTAATCATTTCTTTGGTAATGTGTCGCTCTATTTACCGATTAAGCGAGCTGTTTACCTGCTAGCCGCGGTTTATCGTGATATCTGACACGAATCCATGCTCTGTGCTGGTCAACGCCTGTTGTAGCATCTGAGCGGCTTCTTGCGCGCTCATAAAGCTCGAGGTATCCATGCCTTTACCGCTTGTATTCCAAAACTCGGTCGCCATTCCTCCAGGGTAAACCGCCACGATTTTCATCGGGTGACCTTTTAGCTCTAACCTTACCGATTCGATAAAGCCTTTCACGGCCCATTTTGCCGCGCAGTAGGTGGACTCTTCAGCTTTAGCACCTTGTGCCGCCGTCGACATCACCACAGCGATGGTGACCGATTGATCTTTGTAGCGCTGTACAAGCTCGCGAATCAAAAAGATCGAAGACTCAATATTGTTCTTCAGCATGTCGCTGATGATGGTTGGATCTTGCTGTTCTATCTTACCGAAGTACCCACTGCCAGCGCTGTGGATCACCAGCTTCGGCATTTCAGGTAACGCATCCAATAACTCGCTCACTGAGTGCGGGTCACAGAGATCACACGCTTGGCTAATGGTATTCGCAGGTAGGCCTTGCGCCACTTCTGCTAAACGTTGTGCATTGCGACCTGTAATGGCTACGCGCTGAGCGTCGGCGTTAGCATATTGTTTCGCGAGAGCTGCGCCTAAACCGCTGCTTGATCCGGTAATTAAAATCATACTGTCTTCAATTTGTAGAGTTGATTCGAGATAGTAAGGGGCTAGGCTAAGATTTTCTGAGATCTATGGCTAAAGTTGATCGATAGCCTGGTTGATAGGTTAATAGCTTGGGTGATCGGTCGAGCGGTAAGGCTGAGCTAAGAAAGTGGGGGAAAGCCGTTAAGAATCGACGGGTTTAGCAAGAAATAACAGCGTTAAAAAACAACGAACTAACAAGTAAAAGCGCCGGCATAGAGCCAGCGCTTTTGAGTAATCATAAGTGATTATTCGTCGTCGAACTGTTTGATCGTGAACGCGTCTTCGATTCGGTTAAGCTCTTCTTGTTCTTTCACTCGCTTCTCTTCTTGCAGAGTCGCTCTCGTTTCGTTGAAACGTTTTTTCTCTGACTTAGTCAGGAATTTTACAGCTTTTTTGTTGGTCAGTGCGTAAGCAACTACGTCTTCACCTTTTTCTCTGCGGTCGTTTACGCGTTGTGAGAAACGTTCATTGTCGCGAGCTTTACGCTCCGCTGAGGTCAACTTGCTCATGCTTTAAAGCCTTTTCAATTATTCATGGTAGGGAATCTACGCTTAGCGAAACAAATTGGGACTGCTTAGTGTCAGTCTAGTCCATTTGTATGCTGGTGGCGCATCTTAGCACAATGGCTTGAGCATGCATGTATGCTATTCGAGGGATCAAACAAAACAGCCCACAATTTTCGTTGTGGGCTGTTTTGTTACGTACTGTAGATGTAGTCATCGTTTTAAAACTAAGAATCAGAAACGGCAGTTACATCAAATCTTCTCGATGTATAAGATGACCTCTCCGACTTTAAAGCCAAACTTAGACATCTCAGTCTTGTTGAACAAGCGTTTATCGTCCATTAAGAACATCCAATCATCGAGCACCACTTCATAGGTGCTGCCGTCTACTTCAATTTCTAGATCATATTTCCAATACAGCGCAGAACCTTGGGTTTCACCATAAGCGGTTCCAACGACATCGTTGGCAGTCCCAGAATAGGTGTTTTCGCCCGTTTTGATCAGATTCCAAACGCGAGTTGAGCGCTCGCCATCAGCAAAAGAGAACCACTCTTTTATTTCTCCGTTGTCACCGTCCCAAGTCGCGATCAGTTTGGCATCAAAGCGGCGCAGTAAGTTACCAGAGCGGTCTAGCACCATGCCGTAGGCCATTAGCTCGCCATTAAAAAAGGTTTCAAGCTTGAGCTCTGGCGTTGTGTCGACATGGTCTTCTAAACTTGCAGAGCCACAGCCCACTAGCCAAGTGAGTGAAAAAAATGCCAGAGCAAATTTTATTATTGTTGTTTTTGGATTCATTTGTTCAAACCTAAAAGTTGTTTACGAAGACCGGGTTCAGAGGTGTTTTCAGACAACCAAATCGCTAGAAAGGCTTCACCAAATTGCTTGTCTTGGATGGTGCCGATCGGTTGTTCATCGAAATAAAAACGACTTACGTTATCTTCAGCGACACGAATCGTGAGTGTGCTTCCTTCTTCCACGTTCGGCCACATCGCGTACAAGGGTTTCAACCAACGTTGAATGTTGCTGTCAGAGTAGCCAAGCTTGTTCCACTGATCTTCGGTAGCGTCTACGAGGTCTTTGCTATCGATAGAGCGGTAATACTCAAGCTTCAAAGCTCGTTCGGAGTTGGTTGGAGTCGTGTAGAATTCTGCCGAGTAGAGAGTCCAAAACAGGTAACTCATTTCACCCTCACCACGTTTGTTCAGATCATCGACAGCAGAGGCTCTAGCGTGTCCGGCAAATAACAGCGCAGCAAAGATTAACGGGAGAGTAATAAAGCTTAGAAGTGTGTGTTTTGCTTGCTGATGAGCGCGAACAATACCTCGCTCAGGTTTGAACGTTTGTGTTGGGTTGCGTGGATAAGCCATAAGTCACCTCGTTATTGCCATTTTAGGTTGTATTAAGTTGGAGTAGGCGGCCACCAGTAAGGGCAACAAAATACCCCAACTTATTGCAAGGGCAGCAACTACCGATGCATCTGGCCAAGTAGTAAGAAGAGCACCTGCTTTGATGCCTCCCCAATAACTACTAGTACCTGCTACGAACCCTATGACAAACAAGATCACTTTCGAGCATTTTAAAAGCCAATTTAGGCTGTGGTTAAAACTGATTAAGAACATGATCCACAGGCAGACAAGCCACACCGGGAACCACGATTGATTCGCAATTTCAGAGTCGACGGCAAACACGCCGAAGTGGAGTAAGAGGCTATCAAGCAATAGCCCCAATGGTAATAAAATGAGTATCTTCAAATCGCTACTGCGAGTCGGTGATAGAAGGAAGTGAACCACTACAATCAGTGGTGTGACGAACGGGGCTTGCGCGGTAAAGAAAGCACTGCAAACCCAGGTCGCTTGAAACAGTACGAGATTAATAATCCAAAACCGCTTCATCTTTTTCTCCAAAGTAACGAGGTTTTCTTGCGACTACATGGTGAGTGCTGATCACGCGCTCTTTGAATGCGCCTTCACAGTAGCAGAAGTAGAAGGTCCATAAGCGTTTAAACTCTTCTGAATAGCCGAGAGACTCTAGCTCTTCCCAACTATTTTCAAAGGCGATGTTCCAATCATTCAGCGTTCGAGCGTAGTGCAGGCCAATGTCATCAATTTCTTGAACCACAAGGTCGGTGCTGGTCGCAAGGTGTTGGGTCATCACTGAAACAGAAGGTAGGCAACCGCCGGGGAAGATGTACTTCTGAATAAAGTCGACACCTTTACGGTATTTGTCGTAACGGCTGTCAGCAATAGTAATTGCTTGAATCAGCATCTTGCCTGAGGGCTTAAGTAGCGAGGAACATTTTTCAAAGAAGGTTTGTAGATACTCATGTCCGACCGCCTCTATCATCTCGATCGAAACCAACTTGTCATACTCACCAGTGAGATTGCGATAATCCTCTTTGAGCAGGGTGATTTTGTCGGTTAAACCAAGCGCTTTTACTCTCTGTTCAGCAAGTGCATGTTGGGCATCTGAGATCGTGGTAGTGGTGACGTGGCAACCGTAGTGTTGCGCCATGAAGATGGCTAAGCCGCCCCACCCTGTGCCTATCTCGACCACGCTATCTTTCTCAGACAGTTCTAGTCGCTCACAGATGGTTTTCATTTTGTTTTGTTGAGCCTTCGACAAGGTTTCTGCGTCTTCGCTGTAGATAGCGGAAGAGTACTGCATCGAGCTATCTAAGAAGCGCTCATACAGCTCGTTGCCAATATCGTAGTGGGCGAGAATGTTGCGCTTGGAGCCTTGTTCGGTGTTGGCATTCTTGCGACGCAGCAAGAGGTTTTTGATGCGAGAAATCCACTGTGTCTTGTCATCAAGTTCATCCAATTGGGCTTGGTTACGAGCCATGATTTGAATCACACGCGTGAGATTTGGACTGGTCCATTTGCCATCGATGTACGCTTCAGATGCCCCGATGCTGCCGTTGATGACCACATCTCTAAAAAAGGTAGCATCATGAATCACGATTCGACCTTTTAAGTCTGCTTCTCGATCACCAAATACTGAATGCTGGTCGCGCTCAATGATCTCAAGCGTCGCGAATTGCAGGCTTTCTAAAACCTTAAAAATTAAAGCTCGATATTTACAGTTGCTTGAAACAGCAACGGCTTTAGCTTGTTGTTCAATATTGTTGTTTTGTTTGGCAAGCTGTTCCATGTAAACCTCGCTGATAACTCATTCTAATATTTTGTGCCAACTAAGCTGAGTTCAGCTCCTTGATTGGAGCGAACCCAAGCTTCAATTGAGTTCTTTCATGTGCGCTTAAGATGTTGAGTCTGGATGCGCCACAAACGGTACTTTTTTCAGGAATAATTTGAGAGCCTGATAATAAATTCCCATCACGACTTTTATCGTCATTGCGGGAATCTTGAATACCGTTTGTCTAATGTTTGTCTTAGTTACTGACTGCTTCGTCAGAGCCAGTGTCGCATCGAAAAGCTTGTCGTCTCGGCGGCTTTCGATGTGGACTAACGTGCGTTTCGCTGGTGGCTTAATTTTCCAAAAATAAGTCATGTTCAAATCCATGAACGGCGAAACGTGAAACTCTTTTTTTACCTTTAACTCTTGGTGCATGTCGATCAGATAGTAATGTCGTTGGCGCCACGGCGTGTTACTCACCTCAGCCAACATGTACTTGCAATCTCCAGTTGCGTCGTAACAGAAGAAACAGTTGATTGGGCTGAAGTAGATGCCCAAACAGCGGCACTGAGCCAGCATCGTCACACGGTTTGAATCAGACCAAACCCCACCAAGTTGTTGCACTTTGGAAGCTATACGTTGCTTAAGTGATTTTGGTTCATCCGTGGTGACATTTTCTTTTTTTTCAGCGAGATAATCCGATTCGACAAAGCGAATCGGGTTGTACCAACGAGTTCCGAACAGCGCACTGCGCGCTGTGGTTTGGGGCAGCTCATCAAGATCTAACCCCATCATATACAGCTGATAACTGAACTCATGGGTGATGTCGCCAAAGCGGCGATGTCTGACGTTACCCCAATAGATACCGCTGAGCTCTTCACGCTTTTCGGATGCGATCCCCATCTCGGGTGTCAGGGTTTGACTGTTCATAGCGCGGAACTCGTACTCAAATCTAAACCGAAGCGTTTGGTCACATCGAGTGCACTGTGGACACCGTCTTCATGGAAGCCGTTATACCAATAAGCACCAGCAAAGTGCGTCTGGTTTTTGCCACAGATTTGCTCACGCTTGTGCTGAGCTTCGACCGTGTTCGAGTTAAGTACCGGGTGATGATAAACAAAGCTGCGAATAATTTTTTCTGGGTCGATGGCTTCGCTTTGATTCAAGGTGACACAGAAGGTGTCTTGGCTTTCGATCCCTTGCAGAATGTTCATGTTGTACGTGACACAGGCAGGTCGTTTACTGTCGCCATCCAACATGTAGTTCCAGCTTGCCCAAGCCAGTTTTCTGTCTGGTAACAAGCGAGTATCGGTGTGCAGAACCACTTCATTGCGGCTGTATGGGATCTCGCCCAGTACCTGTTGCTCTTGTTCTGTTGCATCACCAAGCAAGCGTAAGGCTTGGTCTGAGTGGCAAGCAAAGATTACTTCGTCGAAACCTTGTGCGCTGCCATCTTCAAATTCAATCGTGACGCCTGTTTCTTGGCGAGTCACTTGTTTAATCGATGTATTCAGTGCAACAGTCTTACTTAGGCGTGAAAGGATGATTTCAACATAAGAACGCGATCCCTTTGGTATCACATACCACTGAGGACGGTTCGCGATATCGAGCAATCCGTGGTTGTAGAAAAACTGGATGAAGAACTTGAGCTCAAATTCTTCCATCTCTTCCAAGCTTGTCGACCAAATCGCCGCGCCCATCGGTAAGATGTAGTGCTGGCTGAAAAAGTCGGAAAATTGATTATCTCGTAGGAAACTGCCAAGGGTAACGTCTGGTGTGAATTCATTGCTTTCAAACTGAGCCTTACACAGCTTGTTGAACTTGAGAATGTCAGACACTAAAGACCAGAACTGAGGTTTGAAGATGTTGCTCCTCTGCGCGAATAACGAATTAATGCTGTGGCCGTTGTATTCAAACTTGGTCGTCGTGTTGTGGACGCTGAAGCTCATCTCAGTCGGTTGCCTTTCGACATCGAGTTGTTCTAGAAGCTGATTGAAATTCGGGTAGGTTCGATCGTTGAATACGATGAAACCTGTATCTATCGAAAATGCCGAGCCTTGATGTTCAATATCAACGGTCGCGGTGTGCCCCCCAACGTAATCATTCTTTTCGAATACTGTTACGTCGTAGTGCTTATCTAATATATGCGCGCAAGTGAGTCCAGAGATACCTGAACCAATAATGGCGATTTTCTTCATTGTTATACCATCCTTGAAGCGAGTTTTTGCCAAACTGGAGTTGGAAGCATTCTTAGTAGCTTCATCAACATGATGAATCGTCTTGGGAAATCAATTTCACTCTTTCCTTGAGCGATACCATTTACGATTCGCTGAGTTGCGGCCTCACTACTAATAATCATAGGCATAGAGAACGTATTTCGCTCGGTTAATGGCGTTTCAACAAAGCCTGGGTGCACAATTGAGACATGAATGTTGTGCGTTGCCAGATCAACCGAAAGTGTTCTGCCTAAGTAGGTGAGGGCTGCCTTTGAAGCGCCATAAGCCTCGGCTCTTGGCAAAGGTAAAAAGCTGGCGCTGGAGCTGACTAAAACCAAACGGCCGCCGGGCTTGATGTTTTTTAACCAAGCTTTAAGGGCGTAGCCAATTGAAATTAGGTTTATGTTGATGACGCGCTCAAAAAGCTCGGCATCAAAATTCACTGGGTCGTCGATGTACTCACAATCACCCGCATTTAAAATCAGCAGATCGAGCGGCTTGTCTTGGTCGAGTTCTGGAAAGTTGTGGTAATCAGTCAGATCGAAACAGAGCGGTGTAATTGATGAATGCGCGATGTCTGTATCGTGAGAATCAACTAAGGCTTGCAGTTTGTCTGGATTGCGGCCACAAGCAATCACCTGATGCCCTTGCTGAGCGTAATCTTTAGCTAGGGATTGGCCGATACCTGAGGTCGCGCCTGTAATCATAATACGCATTATCGGCTCGCCCTCTTTTTGATGGATTTGATCGCGCAGCCCAGTACTGGAATGTGTTCGTACAACATAGAGCCGACGTCGAGGTAGTCTCTGTGGTAGACCACTTGACCGTCGAGCATCTTAAGGTGGCTGTGCCCTTGTACTTCGATTGGCTTTTGCCCATTTAATTGCTTGTGAGCAAACTGCATCGTCCAGTAAACGGAAGCTTCGTCGTTCGCTTCGAAAGTGTGTTCGATATGAAAGTAACAGCTGGTTACTTGGGTGTAGAGGTTCTCGAAGTAGTGCGTAAGCGCCGAAATACCGCTGACATGATGCAGCGGATCTTGGAATTCAATATCAGGGTGATAAACCGTCTTAAGCACGTCGAAATTGTCGGTTCCGAGTTCTCGATACATGTTGAGAAAGTTATCAAGCCATAGAGAGTTATCCATAATATTCACTCTAATTATTTGAAGAAGGCTAAGGCTCTCAATCGTGCTTCTTTATGCTCAACGATGGGTTGCCAGTATTCGCTGTCTATTCCGTTTTTAGCGATAAAGTCATGTGGGAAATGTACATGCTTATCTGGGATATTTTGCAGCTCTGGTATGTACTTACGAATAAAAATTCCTTTTGGATCAAACTTTTCACTCTGAGTGATTGGATTGAAAATTCGGAAGTAAGGTTGAGCATCACAGCCAGTACTTGAAGCCCACTGCCAGCCACCATTGTTGGCACTAAAGTCTCCGTCGATAAGGTGCGACATAAAGAAACGCTCGCCCCAACGCCAGTCAATAAGCAGGTGCTTGGTTAGGAAGCTTGCCACCACCATTCTTAGTCTGTTGTGCATCCAGCCCGTTTCAACCAGTTGACGCATTGCGGCATCAACCAATGGATATCCTGTTTTTCCTTCGCACCAAGCTTTGAAGCTAGGATGATCGTGATACCAATCTAAACCATTGTATTTTTGCTGAAAGTTAGCACCTTTGACCAGTTTAGGGTGGTGGAACATCAAATGCTTATAAAAATCTCGCCAAATCAATTCATTGAGCCAACAAAAGGCCGGTAATTGCGTATCAAATAACAGATCGGGTTGCTGCTGAATCAATTGAATCGCTAGCCAACGTGGGCTCACGGCGCCAATCGCTAAATAAGGTGATATCCCCGATGTTCCTTTAACTGAGGGGATATCTCTCAGACGTGCGTAGTCGTTGACTTTATTGCCTAAGAAATTGGGGATCACATTGCCCAATACATCTTGGCTTAATGGCCAGCGACTCGAATCAACACGCGGAAAATCGAAATCATAGTCAGCAGAGATGGTTAAGGCTTGTAAGTCGTCAGGAAGCTGTGTTTGTGAACGTTCAGCTGACTCGACATGAGCTGGACTGCAGATGATGCCTTTCACCTGAACTTCTTTTAACCAAGCGTTCTTAAAGGGCGTAAAGACTTTGAACATCTCGCCTTGTTTGTTGAGAACGCTACCGAGTGGCAGCATAACGTCACAATCGCTGATCTTCAGGTTTAGGCCGCTTGAAATCAGCTTTTTATCGCGAGCTTGTTCATCGACCTCTGGTTCAGAGTTAGCGTAGACGCACTTGGCATCAAGCTGCTGGCACAAATCGATGAGCTGTTTGGATTGGTCGTCAAAGTCGCTAGCTTTCAGGTGAAGCAACGTTATCCCGAATTCAGCGAGCTGGGAATCGAGTTGTTTTAGATGACGATAGATGAAATCAGCTTTGATCGGCGCAAGGTGGTGTTGCCGCCACGTTTGAGGCGTTGAAATGAAAACGGCGGTCGTTACGCCGTTTTCAACTGCCGCGACGAGCGCTGGGTTATCGTGAATCCGCAGGTCTCGTCGTATCCATAGTATGTCGCTCAATATCCGTATCTCAGTTTAAGTTCTTGAGGGTGCGGGTTTAGGTAAACCTGTGATTCTAGGTATTCGTTCGGGTATTCCATCAGGTAGTGATTGATCAGTGTCAGTGGCACTAGCAGTGGAACAACGCCCTCTCTGAATGATGCGATCTGGTTGGTCAGCTCTTGCTTGTGAGCGCTACTCAGTTGTTTTTTAAAGTAACCCTGCAAATGATGCAGCGTATTGGCGTGACTGCCTCGATTCGCGTGATGAGACAACGCCGTCATCAAGCCTTCGATGTATTGAGCCGCTAGTTCGTCGATATCTAAATCATTACCCGCTAGCAGTTTGCCTAAGCTTTTGTAACCCTCAACGTGGTGACACATGACTAGATATTTGTGGGCGCTGTGGAACTGAATCAGTTTGTGCTTGGTCACACCTTCATCCACAAGATCGAGCCATTTTTGGTAAGTGAACACTCGAGTCATGAAGTTTTCACGCAAAATGGGATCGTTAAGGCGGCCGTTTTCTTCAACGGGAAGTAACGGGTTGCCGTCCATAATTTGTTGGGTGAACATGCCTATGCCTGTCGATTCAGAGCCGCGACCATGGTGGTGGTACACCTTCACGCGCTCCATGCCGCAGGTTGGGCTTTTTTGACACACAATAAAGCCAGCAATGTGTTGGTTTTTCTTTGAGTAGTTTTGACCGAACTCGATCAGTTCGTTGGTCACATCACCTGAGCCATCAGGGCGAGAAACATGGATGATGTCATCTAGCATTCTTGTTTGACGAATGGTTGGACGAGGGGTTGGAAGACCAACAGCCATCTCTGGGCAAACAGGTTCCAATTCCACGTAGTCTGCTAGGTCGTCTGTACAAAAACGAGAGCGTTTATGACCTGTGTCGAAACGTACTTTATGTCCAGCAACACATGCACTGATACCGATTTTGATTTTCTTTTCCATTGGCCAACTCCTTTGCTCTTGCTCTGAGCTTTTTCTTATAGTTCAACATTGCTAATCGTATTTACAGAGCTGGGTGTGTTTTTACTTTGACACCGTAGTTGTTTTTATTCAGATGTATTGACGATATACAGGATAGCTTTATGCCATCCTGTATATTTATAGCCTGCAACTGGGTTAATAGATATATTTTCCAAGTGGATTGAATAGTTGGCTCACACCTTTTGTGAAGTAAAGCGCATCACTTGAAACGGTTAAACAGACACAACCTTCTTTTGTTGCCGGTTGATGAGTGTGATTGCCATCCAACCAGATGAAGTCACCTTTGTTGTAAACGCCCATTTCGTCTTCGAAACTGCCCTCTAGAAGAAGCGTGATCTCGAAGCCTCTGTGGGTGTGGCAAGGCACTTGTCCATCTTTGTCGATGTGCAACAAGCTGGTGTGGTGTGCTTCGTCAGCAAAATCGAGTCTTGCTCGTGAAATTTTGCCTAGGTTCATCCAGTCCTTTCTCGCTACTGAGTTTAGAGCGCGAGGGATTGTGAATGTCGTGTCAGCAACAGTTACTTTCTGAACCTCTGGAGTCACTTCAACAGACTGAGAAGTATCAGCTGTGATTTGCTCTATCGCGTCAAAATCAAAGTCCATGTCGTCCATTGAGAAACTGTCTAGATCTTCATTTGAGAATACTGGCTCTGCGTCAAAAGCATTATTCGCTGCTACAGCTGTAAGCTGCTTGACTTGTTGTTGGCAGTGTTCACACAGCTCTACATGGCTAGAAACAATCAAAGAAACTGAATCAGCCAACGTGCCATCGACGAAGTCTTTCAAGATTGCCGCGTTTGGGTGATGTTTAATCATGGTCTTGTTCCCCCATGTGAACTTTTAATTTGGCTAAAGCGAGTCTCAGACGTGATTTCACTGTTCCAAGTGGGACGCCAAGTTGCTGAGCGAGTTGCTCTTGAGAGAGCTCTTGAAAGTAAACGCCTTTGACGATGGTTTTCTGAGCGAGAGGCAACTTTTCTATTTGAGTCATTACGTGTCGGCTCATCAAATGGTCACCGAATGGCAAATCTTCGCTTTGAGACTCGGCTACCATCGCATCGATTGGCCAGATATCGTCGGCTATCGTTTGTTCGGCTTTCGCTTTCACTTTGCGCAACATGTCGAATGCTGCATTACGCATTACCGTGTAGACCCAAGTGGTCGCAGCGCCTTTATCTACATTGTAGAGATGTGCTTTCTTCCAAACATTAGTCATCGTGTCTTGAACTAGCTCGTTTGCAGCAGCTTCGCCACCCAACTTACTGATACCAAAACGCTTGATCTTAGGAGCGAAGAACTTGAACAAACAGGTGAACGCCTGCTTGTCTCGGTCTGTACCAACCAACACCAGCCAGCTCGAGAGCTCTGTCGGTACTTTGTTATCGGGAATAATGACATGCTCCTTGCCGTTCCCTGAACTTCTGCTTTCCACTTGCATAGTAACTAACCATCATGCGAATTTGATGGGCACTACGTGAAAGGAGAAAGTCGGGATCACTTTAATTTAAATTAATTTCTACTATACAAAATTATAGTGAAGAAAAGTGCTTATTGCCCCGTAATGATTTGATTCAAAAAAGGAACTAGAGACGGAAAACTGGCTGGCTCAGTAAATTCTGTTTTCTTTTCCAGTGGGATAGGCATCATTTCGAGCAATCGCGCACAGATCCATTGTGGGCTCTCAAAATCAGGAGTGGGATAGAGTGTTCTTATCGAATCGTGGTCGCGAAACAACTGAACCAAAAAAGCGGTAAACACGTTAGGCACTTTATATTCATCGGTAGGCCAGTGAGGCAACAAGCTGAACTTACTTTTAATCAGGTCATCATCGTCTCGAAACGACCCATGCAATTGCACCAACTTTTCGCCTTCGACATCAATTTCTAATATCTGGTCGTCCGACATATTGAAGTCGACGATGGTCACCTTTGTTCCCCAAGAGCTGAGATGATCAGAGTTAGATTTGTCTTGAGTGGCGATAATGAAACCATCGCCCTGCGCTGCGTGAGCGACCATCGCGAGATACTTTGGCTCAAAAATGCGCAGTCTTTGTCTGCCTCCCGGTAAAAGGAAGATGGGGAGGGGAAACACAGCGAGCTCCAGAGAAGACTCTACGGGTGTTTCTGGTTCGGCGTCTGTCCGCGTGGTCTTCCTAGGTGAATTCGGCACATAGTACTCCTTAGTTCAGATGTGATTCGAGAAGATATACGCGGGGAGGGTGGTGTTCGATCAATTCGCTTCGGCTTATGTTCGCAAAGGGATAGATATTTTGTTGCACCTGTTCATAAATTCATTGTTTTTACCTTTTCTCATACGCGTCATTAGGTAATATATGAACAAATAGTAAGCGAATGGGTAGTTGCCAGACGATGCTTCTATCTGACGTTCTTCTATACCTAACATCGCATCAAAGGAATGGTCATGATTGTTATTTATGGTATCAAAGAGTGCTTAAATCCAATTAAGTTGCAGCTCTCTAATGTGTTGCAGCAGTGCTTGAACAGTGAAATGGGTTTACCCGATGACAAGCGAGCACATCGGTTTGTGCCATTGGAACGAGATGACTTCTTTTACCCGGAAGGAAGAACAGAAGCCTATACCGTCATTGAGATAAATATGATGGAAGGTCGAGCGGTAAACACCAAAAAGCGCTTAATTAAGAAGATATTTTCTGAGATAGAGAAGCAGTTAGCTATCTCTCCAATTGATATTGAAATTTCCATTAAGGAACAGCCATCGCATTGCTGGGGATTTCGAGGGATGACCGGCGATGAAGCTCAAGATCTGAAGTACAAAGTGAACGTCTAGGGTTTAAGCTCTTAACTCTTAACTCTTAACAAGTAAGACTTAAGCCAATCTATCGAGTGACGGCTTTGGAATTTGATGCCAAAGCCGTTTTCCTAGTTCTCGACACTAACCTTTAAGCATCTAAGCATCTAAGCATCTAAGCATCTAAGCATCGTCACTCTTTTTTAAATACTGATGCCAATTTTCATTGATCACGTCAAAGTGCTCAACGCAGAACTCTTTTCTGTCTTTCAAATAGTCGTTTTCCACTTCATCGAGCAAGTTCTTATAGGCATCGGGATCGCTGCCATACACCAAGCATAACGTGGAGAAGTAACGCTGCAGGTCGAAACTGTGCTCGTCGATGTATTCCCCCAAGTCGTAATACTCTGGGCGGTCTTCTGACTCGAAAGCGAACATGTCTGCAGCGCTGATAGCAGCGTCGGCCCCATGCTCTACGTAGTTAAGCAGTAGCACGGTTGCTAGGTTATCAACCGCATCTTCTTCTTTACCCAATATGGCAATGTTCTGATCTTCGATATACGCATGCCCAGTCTCGTGTAGCAGGGTGTGCAGCAAGGTATCAATAGCGCCGGTTTGCGCAGATTTCCCATACTCTTTTTCGTATTGGTTCTTCTCAAAGTAATTGAGTGACTCAGCGTAAAAACTGTAAGGGATCAGTACTTGATGGGTTTGTGGATCGTAGAGTGGTCCTTCTTCCCCGCCATATTGAATGGTTAATGGCTTCTCAAACATGAAGAGTTGGTTTGATAGGTCGACCACGGTGTCATTAACGCCACTGCTTTGAATCTCTCGTTTGAGCTGCTCTTCTTCGGTATTTTGCGGTGTAGAGTACTCGACGATTAGGTTACTTTGGGTGGCTTGTTCACTAGATGCATAAGTTGTGGCAAACATTGCACTCAGGACTAGGCTGCAGGTCAATGTTCGTTTCAATAATGTCATCGGCTATCCTTGTGATTACGTTGCGATTCAGAGTCGTGCTGGGGGTAACAACTCCAAGCTGTGTACCCTGATTTAGTTATTACGTTAGAGTATAAGTTTAGACGGAATTTTGATGCATCGAGGACTGCAATTTTTGAAGTAGGCGCTATCCTATCAATGAATAATCCGCTTAGAGATTCGCCACAAAGAATAAGTAAGCTGAATGAGCGGTGTCGATGTGATTCGTTTCTATTGGTAATTAACAGATAAATTTCGGTTCAACACAACCCTTGTGCTATACTCCGCGCCCCAATCCGAATTGGCTTGTTTAATCTTAGGAAATTATTATGAGTGTTAAAAACGAACTTCAACAAATTAACAACCGTCTAGACAAGTGTCGCCACAAGTTAGATGCTGCTAAAACTCGTAATGATCGTCCTGTTGTTCGTCAGTTCGAGGAAGAGATTAAG
Organism: Vibrio sp. 10N.261.51.F11; assembly: GCF_041471665.1. Lineage (NCBI taxonomy): Bacteria > Pseudomonadati > Pseudomonadota > Gammaproteobacteria > Vibrionales > Vibrionaceae > Vibrio > Vibrio sp. 10N.261.51.F11. The sequence goes on from NZ_JBFROW010000079.1 coordinate 35,940, forward strand.
AAGCTAACTAAGAAAATTGCCCAGCTTAAACACAAAGAAAGCTATGATGTGAACCAAGAGCGTAAGTCTCTGGTTGATATGCCATTTAGCCGTGAGATCACTAAGGCTGAGCAAGCGGATATGGGTAAACTTAAAAAGTCTGTTAAAGGACTCGTAATTGTTCACCCAATGACGAAGATCGGTAAAGAACTTCGCATTGAGGTTATGACTGGTTACGCACCGAAAAAATTCTAATTACCAGCGATGGTGATGAAAGAGGAGCTAGAAATAGCTCCTTTTGCTTTTTTAGGTATTAAGAAAGCAGAGTCAGCGGCATAGATACTCACGCCGTTTTCAACTTTTAGGAGGTGATTGTTGTCACAAATCCTTTTATCTCCTATAAAAGTTAACGTGCTACTAACATGGTACTAAGCGATCGCAGTAATGTGTTCGCTTTTCGAATCCACACTTTCTCTCCAGTTTGTATAAATATAGGTAGAGCAGCACAAATAATTACAGATAAAACTAGACTCATTAGGGAAGATGAGAACGTAAAAAAATAGAGGTTATATGAATCAATTAATTTCAATTGGACCACTAGAATCCTTCCTAATCGCGATTAGTGTTTTGTTTCTAGGTCATTTCGTCAATGCAAAGCTTCCGATTCTCAAAAAGTACAACATTCCAGAGCCCATTGTCGGCGGCTTGATTGTCGCTTTTGCTATTACAGCCCTGCACTTTAACGGCCTTGATCTTGAGTTTTCCTTGCCCCTGCAGAACACGTTTATGTTGATGTTCTTTGCAACGGTCGGTCTTGCGGCGAACTACACGCAGCTGATAAAAGGTGGTGCTAAGGTATTCCTATTCTTAGGGGTAGCGTCGGTTTACATCATTATCCAAAACGGTGTAGGCGTAACCTTAGCTACGGCACTAGGCCTTGAACCCTTGATGGGTTTGATTGCTGGCTCTATCACCCTTTCGGGCGGTCACGGCACAGGCGCGGCTTGGTCTCAAACTTTTGCAGACACGTTTGGCATTGCAAATACGCTAGAAATCGCGATGGCTTCAGCGACCTTTGGTTTGATCATCGGTGGTATTATCGGTAGCCCAGTGGCGCAAAAGCTGATTGATAAAAACCAGCTTGAATCTGAGTACGGCACTGGCACGCAAACACATGAACGCTTCCCTGAACTTGTTACTTACAACGAGTATGAAGAAGACAAAGTGACGGCGAAGAAGGTGATTGAAGTGTTGTTCATCCTTCTTATCTGTATCACGGGTGCGAAGTACCTAGAGCAGTGGGTGGCGACTTTTGAAATTTCTTGGTTGATGATTCCTGACTTCGTTTACGCGTTGTTTATCGGTGTGTTCATCACTAACGTGTTTGAAGTGACTAAGCTGCATAAGACTGACAGCGAAACGGTCGATATTCTTGGTACGGTGTCATTGTCACTGTTCCTAGCAATGGCGCTAATGAGCCTTAAGCTTTGGAACATATTTGACCTTGCGATTCCGTTCTTGGTTATCCTGGCGGTTCAGGCGGTTGTGTTAGGTATCTTCTCTTACTTTGTGACGTTCAAAGTAATGGGTTCTAACTACGACGCAGCGGTTATGGCAGGTGGTCACTGTGGTTTCGGCCTAGGTGCAACACCAACAGCGGTAATGAACATGGGCTCTTTGGTGAACCGTTTTGGTCCTTCACCACAGGCGTTCATGGTGGTGCCAATTGTTGGTGCCTTCTTTATCGATATCGTTAACCTGATTATCCTTCAGGGTTACATCTCGTTTATCGGTTAATGTTCGCCTTTACTTAAACGCAATGTGCTTATCGCACTAAGATGAATACAAGAAAGCCAGTCTGTTTGAAGTGACCCCGTAAAG
>NZ_JBFROW010000080.1:0-37940 GCF_041471665.1 Vibrio sp. 10N.261.51.F11
GCCATGCTCGGCGCACAAATCGAAAAGCCAACTCATTGAGTTGGCTTTTTTCGTTTCTGAGCTTTATCTCTTACTAAACGTGTCTTCTAAAACAACCCTCAACTTCCTAAACACTAACCCGCTCCTACAAATAACTAAGCGATCTAGCCCATTCAAACATCAGTGATCCCATACTTCTGCATGACGCTCACAAGCCAGATAAGCAGCGCAGCCTAAACAATGGGTCGATATATGTTCTTCGCATTCGTTCGCAATTATCTGTTTCTGCTGCAAAGTAACCTCAGGCTCCAATACGGGTTCAAAGAACTTTGTCATTACTCATTACATCCAAATAAAATCAGTTAGTTAGTCTCAGGTTAATCCAATCTTTAACTAAGATACATATCATTAGACACAAAAAAGCCCCTGCTGATTTCTCAGCAGGGGCTTTCTATTATTTGGTGTTATTCCGAATAACTACATCCTATTGATGTTGAGTTAAATCCTGGAATTAACCTTGAATACCAACAATTAACCATGGTGCATTGTTAGTTGTTAGGTCACGCTCTAGATGCCAGATATCAGTGATATCTTCTTCAACGCCATCCGCTGTGTCACGGTAACGACCGCTAAACTGAAGGCTTAGCTGTGCTTTGCTACCATCGTGGTCTGCGCGAACGATTTCAGCATCAACGTACATTACGTCTGTGTGCTGATCACCGTCTAGCTTATTACGCTCAGCTTTTAGGTCTTCAAATAGGCTTGGAGATACGTATTCTTCAATCGTGTTTAGCTCGTTGTGATTCCATGCACCTTGCAGTGTACGGTAGTGCTCACGAGAACCATTGATGAATGCCGCTTGATCAAAGCCCGGTGGGTAGTTATGTGGAACATCGCTTTGTGCACCAAAACCGAAACCACCAGCAGCGCCTTGTGATTGAGGTTGTGTTTGCTCGAAGTTATGAACATTTGGTTGTTGCTTAGGTTGTTCAAACTTGTTCTGACCCATGCCGCCGAATGCTGGCTGTTGGCCACGTGCATTCTGCTGATTCATTGAGCCCTGCTTCGCGCCCAACATTCCGCGTAGGAATTTAAACGCTAGGAAAGCAATCAGACCCATAATCAGAATATCCATGAACTGGATACCTTCAAATGCGCCACCAAAGAATGCAGCTAAAAGACCACCAGCAAGTAAACCACCTAGCAGACCGCCCATAAGGCCTTTCTTGCTAGAGTTAGCTGCTGTGTTCTTACCTGTTTGATCTTGACGGATCGAATTCGTGTTTTGTTGTTTTGGTGCTGGAGCCGTTTTAAAGCTTTTGCCAAATGACTTACCACCACCAAACTTTTTCGCTTCCGCGATTGGCGTCACCGCGACTGTTACCAACAGGATCGCGACTAGTGAGAAAAATCGTTTCATTATTATCCTTTATAGGTTTTTTATCTTTCGACACCTTAATCATACTCGTTAACAAAGAACAATGAAATATTCACCGTGTTTACACATGTATCATAATATTGCGGCTATTAATTGATTACTAAACTAGCGAAGGGATTGACGGCACTCTGGGGCAGCATTAAAATATTGAACGATGTTCATTTAATAGAAAGTACCCATGGCAAGACGAAACGATCATACTCGCGAACAATTAGTGCAATTAACCTTAAAAACGGTAACCGACTTCTTAGAAGAGCACTCTTATCACGAGCTAAGTCTACGTAAAATCGCCAATATGATTGGTTACGTTCCAAGTACCTTAGTAAATGTATTTGGTAATTACAACCTACTGCTTTTGCATGTGGTCGCTCAAACATTAGATGAACTGGCGTCAGAATCCGCTGCAACTGTTGAACAATCGAGCAACCCTCAACAAGCTCTATTCAACCTAGCCTACTGCTACCACGATTTTGCACAGAGACACCCTCACCGTTGGCAACTTATCTTTGAGCACAACATGAACGGTGAAAACCTTCCTGAATGGCAATCGAACCGCATCGATAGAATGACAGGCATGCTAGAGCAGTTGCTAGTAGCGATTGCTCCTGAACATACGAAAAGCGAAGTCGTTAAAGCCAGCCGTGTATTATGGTCTGGAGTACACGGGATTACTCTACTTAGCGTTGATGATAAATTTTTCGCCTCTGAGCCTATTGATGGTAAAGAGCTGATCAATAACCTAGTCTCAAACTACTTAACCAACTGGTAATCATCCAAGGAAAGACAATGAACAACAGCAGCCAATCTTCGCTGTTAACGCAAAAAAGGTTCCTACCCTACTTTATTACCCAATTTCTAGGAGCCTTTAACGACAACATATTCAAAAATGTCCTGTTACTGTTTGTTGCTTTCGCAAGCGTAGACACGCTGCCTATTTCCACCAATCTATTCATTAATTTGGCCGCTGGCCTTTTTATTCTACCCTTCTTCCTATTCTCTGCTTTAGCCGGTGTACTGGCTGACAAATACGAAAAATCGTGGTTTATCCGTAAAGTTAAGCTCCTCGAAGTAGTGATCATGTCACTGGGTGCGGTCGGTTTTATCTACGAAAGCTACGGAATATTACTTCTGCTCCTGTTCCTTATGGGAACGCAGAGTGCTTTCTTTGGTCCGGTGAAGTATGCCCTGCTTCCACAGCAGTTAGAAACAAAAGAACTGGTATCTGGTAACGCTCTCGTCGAGACAGGTACATTCTTAGCGATCCTGATTGGTACTCTAGGCGCAGGAATCATTGCATCTGAAGAAGGCGCGAAGCTCATTGCTGCGGTGTGTATTGTTTCGTTCGCCGTGCTTGGCTATGTATCAAGCTGCTTTATCCCACAAGCGCCAAGTAATGCACCAGACCTTAAAGTAAAGTGTCAACCTGTAAAACTGACCCGCGCGACACTGGCGATTGCAAAAAAAGACCGCCCGACCTTTCAAGCACTGATGTCTATCAGCTGGTTCTGGTTCCTTGGTGCGGCTTACCTAACTCAGTTTCCCAACTTCACTAAACTGCATCTAAACGGCACTGAAAGCTCCGTCGCCTTTTTACTGGCACTATTCTCGGTAGGCATTGCAATCGGCTCTTTAGCTTGCGATAAGTTATCTAATCACCGAATTGAAATCGGCATCGTGCCAATGGGCAGCTTAGGTATCTCGATCTTCGGTCTTCTGATGGCGATATCCATCCCGGAGTCTTTGCCTGACTTTAGTTCTTTCCATCAATTCGTAACCTACTCAGAGCTGTGGCCACTGTTTGCTTACCTTCTGCTTCTGGGTATCTCTGGCGGTGTCTTTATTGTTCCTCTGTATTCACTGATGCAGTTACGTGCCAAGCCCGACGAGCGTGCCCAAGTGATTGCCGGGCTCAATATCTACAACTCACTGTTCATGGTGGGAAGTGCGGTATTAGGTATTGTTTGCCTTAGTGTTCTAGATCTTTCAATTCCGCAGCTGTTTATCTTGCTCGCAGTGGGCAACACTTTGGTGATGCTGTACCTGTTTTATCAGGTGCCTATCTACGCTTTCCGCTTCTTTACGTGGGTGGTCACTCACACCATGTACAGAGTTAAACATAAGAACTTACATCACCTGCCAGAAAAGGGCGGTGCGTTGATTGTCTGCAACCATGTGAGTTATATGGATGCACTGCTGCTGAGTGCGGTTTGCCCTCGCTTGATCCGTTTTGTGATGGAAGAGGATTACACCAAGTTGCCGCCAATTCGACGCTTCTTGAAAAGAGCTGGGGTGATTCCAATCTCCGCGACCAACCGCAACTCGATTCGAAACGCTTTCAAAGAAGTAGAGCGTGCCCTGCATGAAGGTCACATCGTGTGTATTTTCCCAGAAGGAAAGCTCACCTCTGATGGCGAAATGGCTGAGTTCATGCGTGGTATGGAGCTGATCATCAAACGTTCCCCTGTCCCAGTGATTCCTATGGCTCTTAAAGGATTATGGGGTAGCTACTTTAGTCGTTACAAAGGCCGTGCCTGCAAAGGGTTACCCACTCGCTTCTGGACTAAGCTAGAGATAGAAGCTGGCGAGCCGATTTCACCTAAACAAGCCTCTTGTGAAACGCTTCGACAGTCAGTCTCTGACCTTCGCGGATCATTACGCTAGTTAACCAGCCCTTTATTCATATCAGTTGAACAAGCGTTAAGTTTTCCTTAACGTTTGTTCAATTCATTTAGACTTACTTATCATTTTATTGAACGTATAGTGGTCTCATCACAATAACGCCACAACAAAACAAGACTCTAAATACAATGAACCTAAAAAAGTCCGTTCCATTTTATCTTGCTGCACTGTTTTGCTTAACGCCTTGGGTTAGCTCACCGACAGCCCTGGTTATCGGTTTCCTGCTTGCTAGTTTAGGATTAGTCCCTGAACACTTGGAAGTCGGCAAACTTACCAAAAAGCTACTGGCCTACTCTATTGTTGGCTTGGGTTTTGGTATTCAGTTTGAAAAAGCATTAGCAGTAACAGGCGATGGTATTGGGCTCATTGTAACGACGATTATCGGTACATTAGTCATTGGTTGGTTCTTGGCGAAACAAATGGGGCTAGACCGCACTACGGGCTATCTTATATCTTCTGGTACCGCGATTTGTGGTGGTAGCGCGATAGCAGCAGTGGCACCCGCGATCAAAGCAGACGATGAACAGATTGGCTTGGCATTAGCCACCGTATTCGTGTTGAACTCGGTTGCTCTATTCTTATTCCCGATGATTGGTCACGCGCTTGAGCTCAGCCAACAAACATTTGGTACTTGGGCAGCGATAGCGATTCACGATACGTCTTCTGTAGTAGGTGCAGCTTCAGCGTATGGCGAAGAAGCACTGACGACAGCGACAACATTGAAGCTCGCTCGCGCACTTTGGATCATCCCAATCGCTTTAATTAGTGCGATGATCTTCAAGAACGATCAAAAGAAGATTACGGTTCCCTACTTCATTTTCTTCTATTGCGCCGCTATCGCGGTGAGTGACTTACTGCCACAATTTGAGATGGTCTATCAAGGAATCTTTGATGTGTCTAAGCGAGCACTGGTCGTGTGTTTGTTCTTAATTGGCTGTGGTATTTCAGTTGAGAAGTTAAAAGCGGCAGGGCCGAAACCACTGATGTTTGGTATTACAATGTGGGTCATGATCTCAACGGGTTCATTGGCGTGGTTAACTCTCGCTTAGCCCGCATAGAAACGCTTTAGATGTTTGTTCGGTGAACTAGACACTCAAGTTAGCGAGCAACAAAACAAAAAGGCAAAGCTCCAATGGGCTTTGCCTTTATCGTTTGTGGTAAGGGTATTCTTTGTTGTAACAATCACGAATCAAACAGGGGCTTATCACTCTTCTTGCTCTCTCTTTTCATTAAAACAAGTACCACAACCAACACAAATGCGGTGAGCTCAGCCAACGAACGAGTCAACCCTGACGAGATGATTGCTTGGCCTATCTGCAGTAAAACCGCAATGATGAGGGCAATTTTCATAATAAGACCTTATTCTATAATCCGTTATTTATATGGCTTATTATGATGGATGGTTATAAAGATAATAAATTCTGTTTTGAACTATCTAATTGCTAAATTAACTAACCTAGCGCAACTGCCCTTCTAACCACTTAATAAAGGTTCTTACCTTAGGGCGTTTTTCCGTGCCTAGCGGGCAGATTAAGTCATACCCTTGGTCTGTATCCATGCTCGGATAAGGTGTTATGAGCTCACCAGTCTGAACATACTGCTTAACAAAATGATAGCGCCCCATCGCGACACCGATATTGCTGAGGGCACTTCTTACGCCCATATCCCGGTGGCTCACACAGTAAAATTGCTCAAACAAGTTCACATCTAAGCCGTGGTGTTTAATCCAACGCTGCCATACATCTGACCCTAGTGCATGAATGAAATTAATCCGGTGTAGCGATTCTAAGCCATCATCAAAGATGTCGTGTTCAGCCGCGTAACTCGGTGTACATACCGGAATATACTTTTCACCAAACAGGCGCTGTCGATGCATGTCTTTGAGATTTTCAGCACCATAGTAAATAGCGACATCGAGATGATTTTGATGAAAATCCTGCTCTTCTTGCGAGAAAATATTGAGATTAAACTTTGGGTATCGCTGTTTAAAATCAGCCAACCTCGGCAGTAACCAACTGTTGGCAAATGCAGGACTGGTACCGATATTGATCTGTCCATACAAGTCTGTGTTGGTAATGTCTTCGATCTCACCAAAAATAGAGCTTAACGACTTGGATAACGTTCGTTGAAAGCGCTGACCTTCTTCCGTTAGTTCCAGTTTACGAGTCCCTCGCACAAACAAGTTAAATCCGAGTTCACCTTCTAACACTTTGATTCGATGGCTAACGGCTCCCTGAGTCAAATGCAACTTTCTAGCCGCTAGCGTAAAGCTCATTTTCTCTGCAGCAACATTAAAAGTATGAAGATTTCTAAGTAAAGATTGATGGTTAGCCATACGAACTCATGCATTAAAAATTTTAATTCATACTACTACCCGTTTCGTTTGTTTGCATTAAGAAATAAGTTTTTAATAACCGCAGTTACTTAAAATCCTGCCTCGATCAATATTTGACTCCATACGTTGACGAGCAGAAACATTAAAAAAATTAATTACAAACTTAGGGGCACATATGAATATACTCGGGTATATGCAAAAAGTAGGTAAGGCATTGATGGTTCCCGTAGCCACACTGCCAGCTGCAGCAATCCTTATGGGGATCGGCTATTGGTTGGATCCTGTTGGTTGGGGTTCTGAAAGTATCTTAGCCGCATTCTTGATCAAATCTGGTGGCGCGATCATCGACAACATGGCGGTTCTATTCGCGGTGGGTGTCGCATTTGGTTTGAGCCGTGATAAGAATGGTTCTGCGGCACTGTCTGGCTTTGTGATGTTCCTCGTCGTCACCACGCTACTTGCTCCGGGCTCTGTTGCTCAGTTAATGGATGTTGAACTCAGTGAAGTGCCTGCGGCATTTGGCAAAATCAGCAACCAATTCGTAGGTATCATTGTGGGTATCATCTCTGCTGAGATCTACAACCGCTACTCAACGGTTGAACTTCCTCAAGCTCTAGCGTTCTTCAGCGGTAAGCGTTTGGTTCCTATCCTGACCTCAATCGCAGGTATGGCTCTCTCTTTTGCTCTACTTTACATCTGGCCAGCTGTTTACGACGCTCTGATCGTTCTGGGTATTAAACTAGAAAGCATGGGTGCGGTGGGTGCTGGTCTGTTTGGTTTCTTCAACCGTTTGTTCCTATCAGTAGGTATGCACCACGCTCTTTACCCTGTGTTCTGGTTCGACGTTGTTGGTATTAACGACATTCCAAACTTCTTAGGCGGCGCGCAATCTATCGCTAACGGTACGGGTATTCCAGGTAAAACTGGCATGTACCAAGCGGGCTTCTTCCCTATCATGATGTTTGGCCTACCAGCAGCAGCATTGGCGATGTATCACTGTTCTGATGCGAAAAACAAAAACCAAGTATTCGCAATCATGCTTGCGGCAGCTATGGCTTCATTCTTCACGGGTATCACAGAGCCACTAGAATTCAGCTTCATGTTCCTAGCACCCGTGTTGTTCCTACTGCACGCAGTATTAACAGGCCTATCGCTTTACATTGCAGCAAGCATGGAATGGATGGCAGGCTTCGGCTTCTCTGCTGGCTTCGTTGACCTAGTACTATCAAGCCAAAACCCACTCGCGGTTAACTGGTACATGCTACTGGTTCAAGGTGTGGTGTTCTTCGCGCTTTACTACGGTATTTTCCGCTTCGCTATCATCAAGTTCAACCTACGTACTCCAGGTCGTGGTGAAGAGATGGAAGCAGAAAAAGAAACTGAAACGCCAGAAGCATTGGCTAACCTAACCAACAGCTACATTGAAGCGGTTGGCGGTGCAGACAACATTCTAGAAGTCGATAACTGTATTACTCGTCTACGCTTAACTGTGAAAGACTCAGGTGCAGCAGACAGCGAGAAACTGAAGAAACTCGGTGCGGCAGGTGTGGTACCGGTTGGGAAAGGTGGTCTACAAGTTATCATTGGTCTAGGTAAGGTAGATAAAGTCGCTGAACAAATGAAGAAGGCACTCGCTTAACGCCAAATCTTGAATGACACGATAAATAATTAGAATTTGTGACGGCTTCACCACCGTCACAACCCCCTGAAGCGCAATTACGACTAGTCACCGTGTATTGCGCTTCATTTTATTGCTCTTCGCTCTATTTAGAACGGGTCTGCTGTAACCACTGCGCCAATCCAGCGCGCGAAACCTTAATACCATGTTGTTCCTGCTGAGGCATTCGATAATACTCAATAGGAAATTTGAACCGTTCAAGACGACCAGTTAACTGCTCGATAAACCACTCTTTGGTTGGCAACTCAGCACAATCGACAATCGCTGCAGGTCGAAATCCGAACTCATCATCTTCAATGGGAACAATAAAAGCCTGATTAACCTCAGACAATTGATTGAGTACTCGCTCAATTTCTTCGCAATGAATGTTCTCACCACCAGAAATAAACTGGTTGTCGGCACGGCCAATAATCGACACTTGTTCGCCAAGCCACTCACCAAGATCTTTGCTATCAAACCAACCGCTCTTATCAACTAATGGCGTTAAGTTACCTTGATAGTAATACCCGGACGCGAGCGTCTCGCCACCAATAAAGATACGTTGTTCTTCAATTTTTAGCTGGCGATGGTTAAGGACAAAACCGGCGGTGCTGCCGGCATCAACGGGCTTCGCGGTCACGGTTGAAGCCGCTTCAGTCATGCCGTATCCAAGCCATGTTTCGATGCCCATTTGTTGAGCTTCGAGCCCAAGTGCTTCTGGTATATGACTACCACCCAAAAGTACATGCGTTAAAGTAAGTGCTTGCTTACTCTTTAACAATCGATGTAGTTGAGTAGCGACCAATGAAGCATGACTGCATTCTTCTATATCGGTTTCAAGCTGACCTGTGCCTATTTTGATGCAACCACCAGCCGCCAACCAACGATGAACTATCGCCAGCCCCGACACATGGTACATAGGTAAACTCAGTAACCACGTGTCACCTTGTTGATAACGAAACACCTCAAGCAGCCCTGACGCAGAGCATAGGTGCTGCTCAAGTGTATGAGCGACCGCTTTTGGGTTTCCGGTAGAACCTGAAGTGAATACGATGCTCGCTAGATTTTGCGGATTGAAATTGGATTCTTGAGGTGTCGTTATCTGCTCATCATCACCATCAAACTTCAGTTCACTTAGGCAAGGCAAGTTCACCAACTGAGTATTCAAATCGGCAGTCTCTGATTGCTCTATTCCGCTATTGCCCAAGAGCCAAAGGTAGCTCTGTTGATCTGCTTGATATAAGGAATCGAGCTTTTGCTTCAGGCGTAAACTAGGCTGAGGCATCGTAAACGCACAAACCACACCCAAATTGAGTGCGGCAAGATAAACAGGGATCACTTCAGCTTGATTCTTACCAACAATCGTCAGTACATCACCTTCAGATAGGCCTTGATGAGATAGCTGTTGTTGGTACTCACTAACCAACACAAACACTTGCTGCCAAGTATAAGTGCGGTGAGTGGTCACTAACGCTGGTTGAAGTGGGTTTTGCTGCGCCCACTTTACCCAGAGCGGGGGATGATTAGATTGTGGGCGCATCATATGATAACCAAAAATAGATTAAGAACTTGTTAAGCTAACTAAATAGCCATTCAAATAGCTCGGTCTAAGAAGACCAAATCAATTGTTGCTTTTCAAGCGTAGAGACAGGCAACTGACAGCCCGGCCAAGAAACCTCTAGCTGCTGCTTGAACAAGCCAATCGTATCCAACCCCGGCACTTCATTTGGCAAATATTGCTGCGCCAGACGAGCAATCTGAGTCAGACCTAGGCTCGACTCAATGCTTGAGCTCAATACAGGTTTCATTCCAAGCTTCTGTGCTCGCTCAATGATTGCCACGCAACGCTCGACAGAACCAATAAGAGTTGGCTTGATCACGACTGCTTTAACACCAGTAAGGTCGCTAAGATCAAATTCCGGGCTGCGCACCGCTTCTTGCAGTGTCTCGTCCCACGCAATCGCCACACCATGGTCAATGGCAAAGGCCAAACTGTCTTCTGGCTTTTGGCAAGGCTCTTCGATAAAGCTTATACGCTGGCGCATTGACGGCGAAATGTATTTAATGAATTGCTTCGCTTTCTCTGGCTTCCACGCACGGTTGGCATCAAGTCTTAGAGTCAAATCAGGGATCGACTCAAGGAATAAGCTAACCAACATGCCATCGCGAATCGCTTCGTAGAGGCCGACTTTCACTTTCGCGACCTTCTCGCCTACCATCTCATTCAATACAGGAATCAGTTCATCTGGATCGCCTGTACACAAAGGCGCCGCTTGGTAGTTACCTTGAGCGTTAAGATCGCCTCGCAATTCCATCATCGCCATTGAAAAGCCAAACGCGACAGAAGGATACAGCTCGTCGAAAGGCGTTTGAGGCTTATTGTGGCTCCAAAGCTCTAATTCGTGTTGAAGCTGAATGCCAGCTTGTTCGGCATCTTCTTGGCTAAAACCGGGCAAAGGCGCAACTTCGCCAAAACCAGTTTTACCATCACACTCAAGTTGGATGATATAGCCAACACGTTCGTTCAACTTATTGTCACGAAGAACCACACCACTATCCATAGGTAATTGATAACGGTAAAGTTTAGCGTGACGCTGAGAATTCACTGAGTTCATAAAGTTTCCTAAAAAACGGGGAACATCAAAACAAAACGAGCCGCTATTAGCGACTCATTTTGAAGAGGAGAAAGACTATGGATTACGCGGGAACTTGTCGAAGTCCGGTCGACGTTTCTCGTTGAATGCGTTGCGGCCTTCTTGGCCTTCCTCTGTCATGTAGAACATCATGGTTGCGTTACCAGCCAACTCTTGTAAGCCTGCTTGACCATCACAGTCAGCGTTCAGTGCCGCTTTCAAGCAACGCAGTGCCATTGGGCTGTGTTGAAGCACTTCACGACACCAACGAACTGTCTCTTTTTCTAGGTCAGCAACAGGAACAACGGTGTTTACAAGGCCCATGTCCAGTGCTTCTTGTGCATCGTAGAAGCGGCACAAGAACCAGATTTCACGTGCTTTCTTTTGACCAACGATACGAGCCATGTAAGAAGCACCCCAACCGCCATCGAAAGAACCCACTTTAGGACCCGTCTGACCGAACTGCGCGTTTTCAGCTGCAATAGTAAGGTCTGCCATCATGTGAAGTACATGACCGCCACCGACTGCCCAACCCGATACCGCTGCGATAACTGGTTTTGGACAAGTACGAATTTGACGTTGGAAATCAAGTACATTCAAGTGGTGCGTACCTGAGTCATCTTGGTAACCGCCGTAGTCACCACGGATACTTTGGTCACCACCAGAACAGAACGCCTTCTCACCAAGACCAGTCAAAATGATTACGCCAACTTTCTCGTCATAACGAGCATCAGCCAGTGCATTGATCATCTCTTTTACGGTTTGTGGACGGAACGCATTGTGCACTTGAGGGCGAGCAATCGTGATTTTCGCAATACCGTCATCAGACTTGTGGTATTGAATATCTTCATATTGACTGCTTTCATCGCGCCAGTTAACGGCTGCGTAAAGTTCTTCTTCTGTGATGCCTACTGTTTTAGCCATGATGATTCCCATTATTCTATTAGAGAGCGCGACTAGCGTAGAGTCGCGACGGTGTTGCTCTGCTTTCTATAGCGCTTGATACGAGAGGTTCGCTCAGTCAGTTCATCAACGACTGGCGATACATTGGATGATCAGATTTGAAAACATCTCTGGTTGCTCAAAATGAACATTATGACCCGCGTAATCCACCTGACTATATTCAAAGCCACTATTCTCAGCTAGCTCCATGAATTTACGATCTTTTTCTCCACATACATAATGCAATAAATGCTCATGAGATTTCAATGTGGCACGTAAATCCGGTTGCTTAGCTAACGAAGTAGATAACAACATATTTGCTACGGATACTCCAAGGTTACCACTACGCTTTATGACCAAAGTTTGTCTTTGCTCATGATTTAGTGAAGAAAAGACGCTTTGTTGATACCAATCGTCTAAAACATCTTCAATCGACTGCTGTGCAAAGCGAACAGCCCATTGCGTATCGTGTACTAACCTTTGTGCTCTTTCTTCATCACATTCCAAGCCAAAGTTGCCACCTTCAATGATGACTTTCTCTAAGTTAAGAGTTTCGAAGCAAGGGCTTGTTACCCCATACATGGCAAGCCTTCCCCCCATAGAATACCCAATCACCACGATAGGATAATCGACAGGAAGATCGTTGAGAGCCAGCTGAGATGTGATGCACTGAACAATTTTCTTACAGCAATGATCAAACCCTACCGGATCGATAAAGCGACTTTGTCCGTGTCCGGGTAAATCTATGCAAAGGAGAGGAAAATCCTCGAGGAATGGATGACATGCACTCCAATCATCCCCGCTTCCGAGTAAACCATGTAAGAAAACAAGCAAAGGTTTGTCAGAAGAATCTTGTACAGCTGGGTAATAATCGGAGTAAAGCATGTAAAGTCCTTAGGCTAATGCCTCGGTGAGCATTGAACTGAATTGTTTCAGCAAAGTAGACGCTTGTTCGGGAGGCGTCTTAACTTCCACGAGCAAAGTACCCTGACCCTGTTCGAAATGTTGTTCGATAATGGTTTGATAGCAATTCAAGGTTTCTGGCGCAGCGTATCCCAACTGGAATTGCGCAGCAGCGTGTTCAAAACTGAAACCATGAGGCATTTGATAAAGTGACTGTTTCTGCTGCTCTGGCACCGGCAATAAATCAAAGATCGCACCACCATCATTGTTGGTCACAACAATAACCATCGGCGTTAAATTATGAGTCAGCAGAGCCAGTGAGTTGAGATCGTAAAGCAAAGAAGTATCGCCAATCAACATCAATAAGGGGTTCTGGTTGGCTTTCACTACACCCGCAGCCGTCGCCACCAAGCCATCAATGCCCGATGCACCACGATTGCTGTAAACCCGATTCGCAGATATTGAAGACAGCATATCCACCAGCCTTACCATCAAGCTGTTTCCCACAAACAACTCTCTGTCTTTAAGTCTAGACGACAAGTCAACTGCAACACTCAACTCTGTCAGTTGGTCGTTATTAGAGATTTGCGCCAACGCTAACTGCTGAACCGTATTCGCGACTTCCGCCAAAGATGCCGCCCAGCCAGCATGTTCTCCCAACAGCGTTGGTAGATGTTGCTCTGATAACCAATGTTCGATATCAGCGACAATATGAGTTTGAGGCAGATGATCTTGATTAATACGATGTGCATCTGGTGAAACAACGATGTACTGCGATGAACAAAATGTGGCAGCTTGTTCTTTTACCCATTGGTTAAGACGCTTAGATACGATGCGCTCACCAAACTGGATAATAAAATCACACTGACTAAGCTGTGCTTTGGCTGCGTCACTTTGCATCCATAAATCATAGTGTTTCCAGTCACTACTGACACCCGATTGAGGGTCACAGAATACTGGCCAGCCCAAAGCTGTCGCAAACTGCTTGGCTTTAATTGCGGCTTCATTCTCGATAGAACCAATAATCACTGCGCCTTTACGAGCGACATAATCACTTGCTGAGACAGGCTGATCGATTAAATGACTGGGCAAATAAGTGTTCGAGTAAAGGCAGGTTGAAGCTCTCCAAGCTGCCACGCTCTTTGTATAATCCGCATACATCTCGGCGCTATTAGCGGAATAAAGCGGTTCTGGGAACGGACAGTTGATATGAATAGCCCCACCGACGCTGCGCTGTTTCGCCAGTGCGTTATCAACCGACGTCAAAAGCCAATTCAAAGAAACTTGTGTCGTTGGACTTGGAAGGTTTAGTGCCGTTTCAACGTGAGACGAAAAGATACCCTGCTGCTGAATCGCTTGATTGGCACCACAGTCGACCAAGTCGATGGGCCTATCAGAGGTTAGCAAGATCAGCTTCTCTCGGGTCAGCCCAGATTCAGCCGTCGCAGGAAGCAAATTCGCCACAGCGGTTCCTGATGTCACAATCACCGCAACCGGTTTGTTGCTAGCCTTTGCTAAGCCTAAAGCTAAAAACCCAAGACCACGCTCATCAAAGTGCGTGTGTAAGGTTAACTTGGAGTTGGCTTCAGCTTCGAGAGTTAGCGGCGTTGAGCGAGAGCCCGGAGCAACACAAACATGTTCAACGCCATTGCGTGCAAGCTCTTCAAGTAACGTGTGACACCAAACTCTATTTAATACGGCTTGGTCGTGATTCATGACGCGACACCCAATGGAGGGTGATCTGAAATTAAGCTAAGCAGAGTAGACATCTTCTTGTTCAGCTCTTGCCATTCATGTTCGGCAACCGATCCCGGCACGATCCCCGCGCCAGCAAACAGTTGTACTTGATCGTTTACAATCAAGGCGCTTCGAATCGCCACGCAGAATTCCGCTCGCTGATGACTGATATAGCCTACAGAGCCTGCATACCAACCTCGTGCAAACGGTTCGTGTTCAAGAATGAAATCCATCGCCTCTTTACGAGGTAAACCCGCCACCGCAGCAGTTGGCTGTAAGGCAGCAAGCAACTGCACACCATTAACGCCATTGTTGAGCTGAGCATGGATATTGCGCTTCAAATGCTGCACCTTACGCAAGCGCACTAGACGCGCATCCTTTTCAACATGGACCGTTTGAGAATGAGGAGTGAGACGCTCAATGATGTCGTCGACCACATACTGGTTCTCATTGAGGTTTTTGCTGTCTTGAGAAAGCCAGTTGGCCAGTTCCATATCCTCAGTAGCGTTCTCTCCGCGACCAATGGTTCCAGCAAGCGCCTCGGTATCAAGCTCCATACCATGTCGGCTATATAAGCGCTCTGGTGTCGAGCCAATGAAACTGTGTTTAGAATCCAGCACCAACATAAAGTGGAAACTGTGGTGATTTTGCAGATAGCTGGCTTTAAGTAATTGAGCTGCGCAGATAGGCGCATCGAGTTGCAGTGTGGTTTTACGTGCTAAAACGACTTTTTTGTACTCTTCATCGCTAATGCCTTGCAGCACTTTATCGACAAGGTTGCCCCACTGCTCTCTTTCTGGAACGTGATTGATCTGTTCAATATGGGCAGACAAAGGCGCCAATATCGCGGCTTCTACAGAAAGCTTATTCAAAGCATTAATAGAAGAAACGCGATCAGGGGACAAATTAACCGCCAGCGACCAAGTATTGTCAAAGCGGATCAATTCAACCTGAGGAAGGAAGAAAAACGACTCCATGCAGCGACGGTTCTTTGCGGTGTGCCCATCAAACGAGCGTCCACCCCAGATTCGTTGGTCTTCACCAAGAATAGCGTACGCGGGTGCAGGATCTGAAAACGTATGTAACTGTCCGAGCGCAACAACCTCTTCACGAGTGTCGCGTGACTGCCAGTAGAACTTAGGAAAGAGCGGTTGAGCATGAAGCCATTCTATAAATGCAAACGATGGTTTTTGCGTTAGAACTTCAACACAACGAACTTCGCTTGCTTGGGCATTTTGTACTCGCTCAATCAAAGCGGAGATAGTTTGCTGGAAATGTGACAAATCGACCTCGTTCACATCTAAATTATTATTATATTAGTTTGATACTTTATGGGCAGTACCCACTTAGATCAAGAATGTACTATATCTTTTCAACATTCCTGTGATTTTAAGCGATCCCGCCCCTTTATTCATCTTAGCCAATAACCAAGAAAGCGATTAATTAAAATTTAGAAAAGAGTGACAACAAAAAGGCTAAACGTGATACTGAAATGCGACATTCATCAGATTTTTATTCTATCAAACGCCATTTTGCGGTACTTTAATAAAGTATTTAAATTAATTTCAGGAAATCGGCAATGCAAAATATCGGGATGTCGTCAAAACTCAACAGCGTATGCTACGAAATCAGGGGGCCTGTACTCAAACATGCTAAGCGCATGGAAGAAGAAGGGCATAAAATACTGAAGCTTAATATTGGTAACCCCGCCCCATTTGGTTTTGACGCCCCTGATGAAATCCTTGTTGACGTAATCCGTAACCTACCGACATCTCAAGGTTACTGCGACTCAAAAGGCATCTATTCAGCCCGCAAAGCGGTTGTTCAGCACTACCAGAAAAAAGGCCTACGTAACCTTGATGTAGAAGACGTTTACATTGGTAACGGCGCATCAGAGCTTATCGTTATGTCTATGCAAGCGCTACTGGATAATGGTGATGAAATCTTAGTTCCCGCTCCGGATTACCCACTATGGACAGCGTCTGTTGCGCTTTCTGGTGGTACACCGGTTCACTACATGTGTGATGAAGATGCTGATTGGTATCCAGATTTAGACGACATGCGCGCGAAGATCTCACCAAAGACGCGCGGCATCGTTCTTATCAACCCGAACAACCCAACAGGCGCGGTATACAGCCGTGATTTCCTATTACAAGTGGTTGAGATTGCTCGTGAGCACGGTTTGATCATCTTCGCCGATGAAATCTACGACAAAGTACTTTACGACGGTGCGGTACACACTTCAGTGGCAACGCTTGCTGAAGACGTATTAATGGTCACGTTCAACGGCCTATCTAAAGCTTACCGTGTATGTGGTTTCCGTGGTGGTTGGATGTTCTTAACAGGCCCTAAACACCTAGCGAAAGGCTATGTAGAAGGGCTAGAAATGCTGGCCTCAATGCGTTTGTGTGCCAACGTTCCGATGCAACACGCTATCCAAACCGCACTCGGTGGCTATCAGAGTATCAATGAGCTGATTCTTCCAGGCGGTCGACTGCTTGAACAGCGTGACCGTGCATGGGAACTGATCAACAAGATCCCTGGCGTTTCTTGTGTGAAACCGAAAGGTGCAATGTACCTGTTCCCTAAAATCGACACCAACATGTACAACATCAAAGACGATCAGAAGTTTGTACTCGACTTCCTTAAGCAAGAGAAGGTGCTATTGGTTCAAGGTACGGGCTTCAATTGGCCGAAACCGGATCACTTCCGTATCGTGACTCTGCCGCACATCGAAGATCTAGAAATCGCAATTGGTCGTTTAGAGCGCTTCTTACAGACTTACAGCCAAGACGACCTCATCGAAGGTTAATGAGCACAAAGAAAGATGGCTACAATTTGCTGTTTTAAAAGACTTTAACTTGTATTCATTCACTTCTATGCTTAAAAGGCTCCTGTTTAGGAGCCTTTTTTGTATCCGCTGTCTCGTACGATTTGAGTTAACATAAGATACGAGTGGAGCATTGTTTAAAAAGGACATTTATGAAACAGAGCCATTTCTTTGCCCATCTCGCACGCATGAAGCTAATTCAACGCTGGCCCCTGATGCGTTCGGTATCAAGCGAGAACATTTCAGAACATAGCCTACAGGTTGCTTTCGTGGCACACGCCTTGGCACTGATCAAAAACAAGAAGTTTGATGGTCAGCTTAACCCCGAGCACATTGCTCTGCTTGGCATGTACCACGACACCAGTGAGGTACTGACGGGTGATTTGCCAACGCCAGTTAAATACTACAACCCGGATATTGCACAAGAGTATAAGAAAATAGAAGCCGCGGCAGAACAAAGACTGCTTTCGATGTTGCCAGAAGAGTTCAGAGACGACTTCGCCCCCTTCTTAATATCTGGTACTGCGAGTAAAGAAGAGCAAAGCATCGTCAAGCAGGCAGATACTATCTGTGCGTACCTGAAATGCTTGGAAGAGCTCAGTGCGGGCAATCATGAATACGAGCAAGCCAAGCGCCGATTGGAAGAGACACTCGAACAACGCAAAAGCCCAGAAATGGACTACTTTCTCACCACATTCGCACCGAGCTTTGAATTATCACTAGACGAGATAAGCTAGCTGGGTATAAGTTGTTTTTAATTAGCTAAATAAAATCAATTTGATAGGTGCTATTTTGAATTCTCAACTCGAACCACCCTTTGTACTCGAACAAGAATGGCAGCATCGAAATGACGATGAACATAAAATAAGACGGGATGACCACCGCAGCCCGTATCAGCGTGACCGTGCGCGCGTGCTTCACTCTGCTGCTTTCCGTCGCTTACAAGCGAAAACCCAGATCCATGGCACCACGGTCAACGACTTTCACCGAACGCGCCTTACCCACTCTCTTGAGGCCGCTCAGCTTGGCACCGGTATCGTCGCTCAACTGAAGAAAAAGCAGCCCGAATTTCGAGACCTATTACCCTCAGACAGTTTGATTGATTCACTGTGTTTGGCTCACGACATCGGTCATCCACCCTATGGACATGGCGGCGAAGTCGCACTCAACTACATGATGCGCGACCACGGCGGCTTTGAGGGCAACGCTCAAACGTTTCGCATAGTCACACAGCTAGAACCTTACACTGAACATCACGGGATGAACCTATCTCGACGCACTTTGTTAGGTCTAATTAAGTACCCTTCTCTGCTGAGTGAGGTTCAAGCTAAATTGCAGTCTGAACCCGTTAAGCATCAACGACAACTCCGAGCTAAAGATTGGATGCCAGCAAAAGGCATCTACGATCATGATGAAGAGTTGTTTAACTGGGTGCTTGAACCGCTTTCAAGCAGCGACCAACAGCTCCTAAAACAGAAAAGAAAAACGCATACCGAGCCACTTGAGCACAACAAGACCAAATATAAGTCACTGGATTGTTCGATCATGGAACTTGCTGACGACATCGCGTATGGCGTGCACGATTTAGAAGATGCGATTGTGCTTGGCTCTGTGACCAAAGCTCAGTGGGTCGAATCGGCTTACCCTCAACTGAAAGAGATGGCCGACCCATGGATTTGTGAACACCTAGATTCAATTACAGAGATGCTTTTCTCTGGTGAACAGTATCGTCGAAAGGATGCGATTGGTGGGATAGTCAACGCACTGTTGACCAGTATCTCGATTAAGCGAGTGGAGGCTAACTTTGAGAATGTACTGTTGGCTTACAATGCGGTGCTCGAGCCGAGCATGGACGGCACACTCGATAAGCTGAAACACTTTGTCAGCGAGTTCGTTATTCAAGTGCCACAGGTTCAGGTCATCGAATACAAAGGTCAACAGATCATCATGGATATGTTTGAAGCATTCAGCGCAGATCCTGAACGCTTGCTGCCACTGCCCATCAAGAAGCAATGGCTACAACATCAAGATGAGTCTCGAAAAATGCGCGTGATAGCCGATTACATTTCATCGATGACTGATGATCTTGCGCAGAAAATGCATCAGCAACTGTTCTCAGCTCATACCGAGTTTTAATTCCTGACTCACTTTACTAAAACGGCTTAATCTAAGTAGTTTTTCTCAAACACGCCCGGCGGCATTTGATTGATTTGAAACTGAATCATTTGGTCAAATGCCGTTAGCAAAGGGCTAAAGTCGCCATCACGCTCTAACAAGCTAAGTAAATGATAGCCAGCTTCAACGGTTGAAAGGCTATTTTCACTGGGTGCTTTGCGAATTCGGTAATTACCCTTGAGATCTTTCGGTAAATGAACCGTGTTCAACGCATGCAAGTTACTCGATACTTGCCACATCTTGAATGCTTTCTTCCACGTGCCATCCAATAAAATCACACGCAGCTTCTTATTGGGAGATGTCGCCGACTCAACTGAAACGGAGTTTTCGCTTGGGTATAAAATCACATGTTGATACTGTTCATCGCACAACAATGCGTTGAGTTGTTCGTTGTCTGAAAAGTCTTCGCCAACAAACGTCACGCTGTTATTAAGAGATAACGAGAGAATACGCGCTGTTCCCATCGGACGATGCTCTTCTGATGGGTGCTGAAGAATGATAAGCTCAACATTCGATTCGAGTGGTGTAACCCACTGACAAATACAAGCTTTCAAAGCCTTGCTGCATTGGGGGCAATAACGAGACATGGATTTAATGTGTACCCTGTTTTAATTTTCATTTCACTTTTATGCGTCTTATTCCAATTTGAGCCAATACAAGCTTGGGTCGTTTGGGATAGCAATGCGATTGCCGATAGGCAATGGTGGCGAATCCTAACAGGAAACTTTTCACATACCAACTACTCGCATCTTCTGATGAATCTAGCAGGCTTGTGGATCATCAGCTACCTGTTTCAACCGAGTAAAAAACAGCTTGTTGTTGCTTTGCTTGTGATCAGTTTAGTGACTGGCGTCGCTCTGTTGTTTTCAAGTATTCAGATCTACGTTGGCCTATCGGGCACTTTGCATGGGTTGTTTGGCTTATTCGCGCTCAGAGAGGCTTTAAACGGCAGGAAGTCTAGTTGGCTGTTAGTATTCGGATTAGTCGCTAAAATCGCTTGGGAGCAGCTTATTGGCCCTTCTAGCACGACTGGTGAACTGATTAATGCTCGTATCGCGATTGAAGCCCACCTAGCAGGTGCATTGGCCGGAGGCTTCATATCTATCGCTTCATTTCTAACAAGTAGAAAAACGGGTCAAAGTTGAATTCTTTCGCGGTTCTTTTCAACCGTCGCTTCACCTATCCCTTTGACACTCACCAAATCATCAGCAGTAGTAAATGCCCCGTTCTGATCTCTGTAATCGACGATTTCTTTGGCTTTCTTGTCACCCACGCCAACCAATAGTGCTGAAAGTTCTTCTGCCGTCGCGGTATTGATGTTGACCGTAATCTCAATGCCTTCGTAAAGCTCAGCCTTGGTTGGGCTGTCTGCAAACACGGCAGGGCTTAAGAGCATCAGAAATGAAAGAATTAGTGTTGAATATATCGTGCGCATAAATAGTTCCTTTGTTCAAAAAACGTAACTTATGCATTTGCCGCGCTAGATAACACAATCACCAGATAAAAATAAAGCGGATCACCTAAGTGACCCGCTTCGTTATACATCTTATTTTCATCAGCTTGTTTGTTGGCTCACAAATCTGAATTAAAGCCTAACAATCACGTGTTGATTTCAGTAGTAAGCTCTAACTTGAGCTTGCTACTGAGGTAATCAAACGCTTACTGACCTTGACCCACTACGTAGTATTCAACGTCTGCGTTTTTACGAAGTACGTTTAATACGTTAGTCAGGTCTTGCTGGTTACCAACTCGCTCCAACTGTGCACCAATTTGAGTGCTGTAGGCTGGGTTGATCTCAGCCGTTACTTTAGAAAGCTCAACAACAACGATATTACCGTCTTGGTCTTTAGATTGACCGAACACAGCTTGACCTGCTTCTGGTTTCGCTAGAGCGAATACAGATGCCGCTAATGGCGAGTTACGGTCAATCGTTTCAAGTTCAGTGAACTCAAGGTTGTTGTCCGCTAGTACTGCTTCATTGCCTTGCTCAAGTTCGTTCACTAGAGAAACACCTAGCTCAACCGCTTGCTGCTCTGCTTGTACAGCAGACAGTGCAGCGACAACTTGATCTTTCACTTCAGCTAGAGGAAGAACTGTCTCATCACGAGTCTCTTCTACACGAACAACAATTACGTGCTCAGGTGCAACTTCGATAACTTCCGAGTTTAGACCGTCTTCTTTCACTTCAGGGCTCAAGATAGCTTGCATAACTGCAGGCGTCATCAGAACTTCTGGAGCGTCAACTTGAGAGATGAAATCTGTCGTTGTGATCTTCGCGTTGATAGCTTCTGCAGAATCAACTAGAGAATCTGGGAATTCAAACGCTACTTTTTCTAGCTCAGTTTGTTGCTCGTAGAACTGATCAACTGCGTGTTGGTCTAGAAGCTCTGTCTTAATCTCTGCCGCTACTTCAGTGTAAGGCTGAGCTTGAGACGCTTTTAGTTCGTCTAGCTTGATGATGTGGTAGCCGAAATCAGATTTAACTAGGCCAGTAGTATCGCCAATATTCTCAAGAGCGAAAGCCGCGTCTTCGAATGCAGGGTCCATAACATCGCGCTCAATCCAACCTAGGTCACCGCCAACGTCTGCACTACCGAAGTCGTCAGATTTCTCTTCCGCTAGCGTAGCAAAATCAGCGCCTGCATTTAGCTCGTCTAGGATTGCCTGAGCTTTCGCTTCGTCATCGCCTTGAACTAGGATGTGGCTAACTTTACGTTGCTCTTCCGTTGAGTACTTGTCTAGGTGCTCTTGGTAGTATTTCTGTGCTTCTTCATCGCTTACTTCAAGCTGAGACTTAAGCGCTTCAGCAGAAAGCTCAATGTAAGATACCTTAGCTTGCTCTGGACGAGTGTAAGCTGCTGGGTTCTCTTGGTAGTACTGTTCGATTTGCTCGTCAGTTAACTCGATGTCTTTTGCAAGGTCAGCAACAGACAGTGTCACTGTGCGAATGTCACGAGTTTGTGCGATAAGCTTGCTCTGAGTATCGATTTCGCCCTGAAGAACGAATTCGCTGCCTTGAAGTGCAGTCACAAGCTGGTTGCGCATTAGGTCACGACGCATGTATTCAGCGAAGCTCTCTGCGCTGAAACCTGCACGACGTAGTGCCGATTGGTAAACTTCTTGGTCGAATTGACCCGCCGTTTGGAACTGAGGCATTTCTAGAATCATGGTGCGGATTTGAGAATCACTGATTCGTAGGCCTAGAGACTCAGCTTGCTGCTCAAGCAGTACGTCATTGATCATGCGATCAAGTACTGATTTACGGAAAGACTCTACGTAAGCAGGGTCTGCAAGCATTTGCGCGAAGTAATCGCCAAGTTGAGACTGCATACGATTACGTTCGTTTTGGTAAGCCTGTTCGAACTCACCACGAGCAATTTCTGTGTTGCCAACTTTAGCTGCTGCGTTGTTACCGCCACCGGTGATGTAGCTGCCTACACCTGCGAATACGAATGACAGGATAATCAACCCAAGGATAATTTTTACCGCGATGCTATTCACGCCTTCGCGTAATCGATCCATCATAATTTAAGTGCTCTCCGGATATGAAGCATTGGCTTCAAAATAAAAATCTATTCACGCGATATTATCAGAAAAAGAAATGCGCATCAGTAGGATGCGCATAATTTAAATAAGTTCAATGTGCTTTGTACACATACTGTTTAAGAATGAAACATCATTTTTCAAACAGTAAACGCATTTTACTGCCTTCCCCTCTTAAATGGAGGTTTCAGCAGTGAAAATTAGTTACATGCGTCTTTAAGTGCTTTACCCGCTTTGAAGCCAGGTACTTTAGCTTCTGCGATTTGGATCTCTTCACCAGTTTTTGGGTTACGACCTGTACGAGCAGCACGAGTACGAACACTGAAAGTACCAAAGCCAACAAGTGCAACTTGGTCACCAGATTGTAGCGTTGTGCCAACTGCTTCGATGAATGCGTCTAGAGCGCGGCCAGCTGAAGCTTTAGAGATGTCTGCGTTTTCTGCGATTGATTCTACTAGTTGTGTTTTATTCACTGTTTTTCCCCTATGTGTCATCTGTGACTACTTCTGATGACTGTACGTTCCATTTTGGTTTTAATTTAGCCGAAAGCCTTATTGCAAAAGGGCTGCCGCTTTGATCAATAACTTAGCGTCCAAAAAAAACGCTGACAAGCCTTTTCGGGCCTATCAGCGTAATTCTTTACTTATTTTTGCTATGCATCACTATTTTTTCACGTCAAACTCGACCCCTGACGGATCTCGTTCTAGCGCGACTTTGAGTACTTCATCAATCCACTGAACCGGGATCACCTTCAAGTCAGCGATTACGTTGTCTGGAATCTCTTCCAAATCACGCTCATTGTCTTTAGGGATCAGTACAGTTTTGATGCCGCCACGGTGTGCAGCAAGCAGTTTTTCTTTCAAGCCACCGATAGGTAAAACTTCACCACGAAGGGTAATTTCACCTGTCATACCGACCTCTGCTTTAACCGGGTTACCCGTCAAGCTAGAGACAAGTGCAGTACACATTGCGATACCCGCACTCGGGCCATCTTTCGGTGTAGCACCTTCTGGTACGTGAACGTGAATGTCACGTTTTTCGTAGAAATCTGAGTTGATACCCAGTTTTTCAGCACGAGAACGAACCACTGTCATTGCCGCTTGAATCGACTCTTTCATCACGTCGCCAAGTGAGCCAGTTTGCGTTAGCTTACCTTTGCCCGGCATTGCTTCGGTCTCGATAGTCAGTAGATCACCACCCACTTGAGTCCACGCTAGGCCTGTTACTTGACCGATACGGTTGCTTTCATCCGCTTTACCGAAGTCGTGGCGTTGAACACCTAAGTACTCTTTCAGGTTATCAATGTTAACCGTTACAGACTTAAGATCGCTGTCTAGCAAGATGTTCTTCACTGCTTTACGACAGATCTTTGAGATTTCACGCTCTAGGCTACGTACACCCGCTTCACGCGTGTAGTAACGAATGATGCCGATGATTGCAGAGTCTTCAATCTCAATTTCATGAGGCTTAAGACCGTTGCGTTGAACTTGCTTGTCCAGTAAATGGCTCTTAGCAATGTTCAGCTTCTCATCTTCTGTGTAACCAGATAGACGAATCACTTCCATACGGTCCAGTAGAGGCCCAGGAATGTCCATCGAGTTCGATGTTGCCACGAACATAACATCTGACAGATCGTAATCTACTTCTAGGTAGTGATCGTTAAATGCGTTGTTTTGTTCTGGATCTAGAACTTCTAGAAGTGCTGAAGATGGGTCGCCACGCATATCAGAAGACATCTTATCGATCTCATCTAATAGGAACAGTGGGTTCTTAACACCAACTTTAGACATCTTCTGGATCAGTTTACCCGGAAGTGAACCGATGTACGTACGACGGTGACCACGAATCTCAGCTTCATCACGAACGCCACCAAGTGCCATACGCGTGTACTTACGACCCGTTGCCGCAGCAATCGAACGACCTAGCGAGGTTTTACCTACACCAGGAGGACCAACAAGACAAAGGATTGGGCCTTTTAGCTTGTTGATACGGTTTTGTACTGCCAAGTATTCAAGAATACGTTCTTTAACACGCTCTAAGCCGTAGTGGTCTTCGTTTAAGATCTCTTCCGCTTTCGCTAGATTCTTTTTCACTTTTGAACGCTTAGCCCAAGGAACGCCCACCATCCAATCAATGTAGCTACGTACTACTGTTGCTTCAGCAGACATTGGCGACATCATTTTCAGTTTTTGCAGTTCTTGCTCGGTTTTTTCACGAGCTTCTTGAGGCATCTTAGAGTCTTCGATCTTCTTCTTCAGAGTCTCGAATTCATCAGGAGCGTCGTCCATCTCGCCAAGTTCTTTCTGAATCGCTTTCATTTGCTCATTCAGGTAGTACTCACGCTGAGATTTTTCCATTTGCTTCTTAACGCGGCCACGAATGCGTTTTTCAACTTGCAAGATGTCAATTTCTGACTCCATTTGGCCCATCAAGAATTCCAGACGTTCAGTCACATCTAAGATTTCTAGAACGTGCTGCTTGTCTACCAGTTTAAGTGGCATGTGTGCAGCAATCGTATCAGCAAGGCGAGCTGCCTCATCAATACCGTTCAGAGATGTTAGAACTTCTGGTGGAATCTTTTTGTTCAGCTTAATAAAGCCTTCGAATTGATTGATCGCGCTGCGAACAACCACTTCTTGTTCTTTTTCGTCAAGTTCTGAGGTTACAACGTATTCTGCGTCCGCTAAGAAAAACTCACTTTCTTTGAATTGGTGAATTTTTGCACGCTGCTGACCTTCGACAAGCACTTTAACAGTACCATCAGGGAGCTTTAGTAACTGAAGAATGGTAGCGACAGTTCCTACTTTAAATAGGTCGTCAATTGAAGGCTCATCAGTGTCCGCTTCTTTCTGCGCTACAAGTAGTACTTGTTTGTTAGCTTCCATTGCCGATTCAAGGCAAGTAATCGATTTTTCACGACCAACAAACAATGGAATAACCATGTGTGGGTAAACCACTACATCACGTAGAGGTAGCACGGGGATTTCGATACGCTCGGAACGTTCCAAGTTCATATATTTCTCTCTTCCGCTTTAACTTATAAAGCAGTATATGGGGCTTAAACGACTGGATTCAATGGAAGAATAAAAAAAAGGAGGTAATTGCTTACCTCCTTTTTCAATTTGAGTGACTTGTCTAAAAAAGACCTACTCTGCAACAGCTGCTTGGTTATCTGAGTTGCTGTAAATTAATAGTGGTTCTGACTCACCATTAATTACCGACTCATCAATCACAACCTTGCTTACATCAGTTGAAGATGGCAGTTCGTACATAGTTTCTAGTAGAACACCCTCCAAGATAGAACGTAGACCACGAGCACCTGTTTTACGGTTCATTGCTTTCTTAGCAATGGCACGTAAAGCATCTTCACGGAATTCTAACTCTGTATCCTCAAGCTCAAATAATGCTGCGTACTGTTTTGTAAGTGCATTCTTTGGCTCACATAGGATTTGGATTAGCGCTTCTTCATCAAGCTCTGTCAGTGTTGTTGTCACAGGTAGACGACCAATGAATTCTGGAATCAGACCATATTTCACTAGATCTTCAGGTTCTACTTGAGTGAACAATTCACCGATAGTTTTGGTTTCATCTTTTGAACGCACTTCTGCGCCAAAGCCGATACCTGAACCTGTTTCTACACGCTGTTCAATCACTTTATCTAGGCCTGCAAACGCACCACCACAGATAAATAAGATCTTAGACGTGTCCACTTGCAAGAACTCTTGCTGTGGATGCTTACGACCACCTTGAGGTGGAACTGAAGCTACTGTACCTTCAACAAGTTTTAGTAGAGCTTGCTGTACACCTTCACCAGACACGTCACGCGTGATTGATGGGTTTTCAGCTTTACGAGAAATCTTGTCGATTTCATCGATGTAAACAATGCCGCGTTCCGCTTTCGCTACGTCGTAATCACATTTCTGAAGCAACTTCTGGATGATGTTTTCAACATCTTCGCCCACGTAACCCGCTTCGGTTAGTGTTGTTGCGTCTGCCATTGTGAAAGGAACGTCTAGGAAACGAGCCAATGTTTCAGCCAGTAGTGTTTTACCACTACCAGTAGGACCGATAAGAAGAATGTTACTCTTACCTAGCTCTACGCCTTCAGCTGTCGTATCACCATTACGTAAACGCTTGTAGTGGTTATAAACTGCAACTGCTAGCACTTTCTTCGCGTATTCTTGACCGATTACATAGTCGTCAAGATGCTCACGAATCTCACGCGGCGTTGGCAGCGATTCCGATTCTTTCTTAGGAAGAACATCTTTAATTTCTTCACGAATAATGTCGTTACAAAGATCGACACATTCATCACAAATGTAAACAGAAGGACCTGCGATTAACTTGCGAACTTCGTGTTGGCTTTTGCCACAGAAAGAGCAGTAAAGCAGTTTACCGCTACCACCCTCTTTGCTTTTATCTGTCATTCGCTAACCTCTTAGCCTTAACTCTCTATGCTTGAGTGTATATCAATTTGAATCACTTTGCGTTAAACAATTGCCCTGCAATTATTGACCGCGGTGATTAAGAACTGAATCCACCAAGCCGTATTCTACTGCTTGATCAGCAGACATGAAGTTATCACGATCTGTATCGCGCTCAACAACTTCTAGAGGCTGACCAGTGTGCTCTGCCAATAGTTTGTTTAGCTTTTGTTTGATCGTTAGGATCTCTTGCGCGTGAATTTGAATATCAGACGCTTGGCCTTGGAAGCCGCCAAGTGGCTGGTGAATCATTACACGTGAGTTTGGAAGCACGTGACGCTTACCAGGAGTACCACCCGCTAGTAAGAATGCACCCATAGAGCAAGCTTGACCCATACATACTGTGCTCACGTTTGGCTTGATGAACTGCATTGTGTCGTAGATAGACATGCCTGCTGTTACGCTACCGCCAGGTGAGTTGATGTAAAGATAGATATCTTTGTCTGGGTTTTCTGATTCCAAGAAAAGCAGTTGAGCCACGACAAGATTTGCCATGTGGTCTTCCACTTGACCTGTTAAGAAAATGATACGTTCTTTTAATAGACGAGAATAAATATCGTAAGAACGTTCACCACGGGAAGTCTGTTCAACCACCATAGGAACTAGTGCGTCCATAATCGATGGCATTGTATTTTTTTCTTGGTAGCTCATATTCTTATGTCCCTAAAATAAATGGCCCGAATGATTAAATCATACGGACCATTGTTAGCAGAATTGTTGACCGTACGTCAACCTTCTACGTCAGATATTACTATATTAAGCAGGTTGCTGATTCATTAGCTCGTTGAAGCTAACTTCTTTATCAGAAACTTGAGCTTTAGCGATGATTGCATCAATAGCTTGCTCTTCTAGAGCAACATTGCGCATGTTGTTCATCATTTGCTCGTTTTGCTCGTAGTAAGCAATAACTTCTGTTGGATCTTCGTATGCTGTAGCCATCTCTTCGATGATAGCTTTAACTTTCTCGTCGTCAGCTTTTAGCTCTTCAGTCTTGATTACTTCACCAAGAAGAAGACCTACAACTACGCGACGTTTAGCTTGCTCTTCGAACAGCTCACGTGGAAGTTGGTCAGCAGCTTCAGTGTTGCCACCGAAACGTTGAGCAGCTTGTTGACGTAGAACACCGATCTCTTGATCGATTAGAGCAGAAGGTACGTCGATGTTGTTTTCGTTAACTAGACCGTCGATAGCTTGCTCTTTGATGCGGTTCTTAACAGCTTGCTTAAGCTCACGCTCCATGTTCTTACGAACTTCAGCTTTAAGACCTTCAACGCCGTCAGTTGCGCCGAACTTAGCAACGAATTCTTCGTTTAGTTCTGGAAGTTCACGAGCTTCAACTTTGTTCAGCTTGATAGAGAACTTAGCTGCTTTACCTTTTAGGTTTTCAGCGTGGTAATCTTCTGGGAAGTTTACGTCGATTTCGAATTCCATACCTGCTGTTTTACCAACGATACCGTCTTCGAAGCCAGGGATCATGCGACCAGCGCCCATCTCTAGTGGGAAGTTCTCAGCTTTGCCGCCTTCAAACTCTTCACCGTCGATAGAACCAACGAAGTCGATAGTTGCACGAGAACCAGCGTCAGCAGCAGCTTCAACTTCAGTCCAAGTTGCTTGTTGCTTACGTAGAGTTTCGATCATCTCTTCAACGTCAGCTTCTTTAACTTCTACTGCTGGTTTCTCAACAGTGATGTTTTCTAGACCTTTCAGCTCAACTTCTGGGTAAACTTCAAAAGTTGCGTTGAATACTAGGTCAGCGCCTTCGTTGTTTTCAACTGGTGCGAAAGTAGGTGCGCCAGCTGGGTTGATTTTCTCTTTAACGATCGCTTCGATGAAGTGACGTTGCATTACTTCGCCCATCACGTCTTGACGTACTGCTTTGCCGTACATTTTAGCAACCATCTTCATTGGCACTTTGCCTTTACGGAAACCATCGAAACGACGGTTTTTCGCGATGTTGCGTAGTTCAGCTGTAACTGCATCTTCGATGTTAGCAGCAGGAACAGTAATATTAAGACGGCGCTCTAGGCCTTCTAGCGTTTCAACAGTAACTTGCATTATATAAACCTCAAAACTGGCTCAGTAATCTGAGCATATGAGCCGTAACTTAGCTTTAATTCAAAAGCAGACGTTGTTGGCTGCATCCTTGTGTAGTGCTCTATCCGAACACCTAATTTAAAATCGAGCATTGATGTCTGAATTGATTATTCAACCAAACACCAGACTAATCAGCGATATCTTCGTTCTTCACACGTCGATTAAAACGCAATAAAGCTTGTTTTCAGAAACAAGAAAGGTATCTCCGATTAGCCTCAGGACAGAAATTTTAGACGCGACATTCTAGCGATCTGTTTAATCTCTGTCGAGCCGTTCACCTCTGCATGATGATGAATGCTCTAAATTCGTCCAACTAAGTGATACAAAAACGATCAAATCATCACTTAGCACAACAGAAATGGGGACAATAGCGACTTTTTCAAGGGAATCGAGGGCTTTTTTTGCTAAAAACCTTAAAAAGAGATCTTGCTCTTGTTTTACCCCTCAGAGTCGATAACTTTTTCAACAATCCCCGTTACAAACCCTTAACCTACATCCATCTGTTCACTCTCTGCTTTCAGCAAAAACTACCGCTATTTGCTACCATAAACGAGAGAAGACAGGCTTGATTGTTTACCAAAGAAATCAGCGGAGAGCCTTCATGTTTCAAGCTTTTAAAATCCCAATACTGTTAATGGTCACATACAGTTTACTGATGGTGTTTGGCGGTCATTGGGTGTGGAGCACGAGCCATGAAAGTTTGTTAAATGATCATCAATCTAAGCTGGACCGCTTTTCTGTTCATATTTCAAGCCAATTGGATAAGTTCGCGCACATTCCCGAGCTGCTTTCAAAAGACAAAGAGCTGGTCGATGCCCTGCACTCTCCAAGTAACTCTGCGCAAATCGAACTCACTAATCGTTATCTAGAGCACGTAAACTCGGTGATTCAAGCATCCGACACCTACCTACTAGACAGTATCGGCACCACCATTGCAACCAGTAACTGGAATCAACCGCGTTCTTTTATTCGTCGTAACTTTGCTTTCCGCCCCTACTTTCAAGAAGCGATTATTGGCAATGAAAATCAATATTTTGCGCTAGGTTCAACCTCTGGAAAGCGAGGCTATTATTATTCTTACCCCGTCTCCTATGCCGCCGAGATTATTGGCGTCATTGTCGTAAAGATGGATTTATCGCTGATTGAAGCAAGTTGGAAAGGCAAACAGAGTTTTTTTGTTGCTGACGATAAAGATCAAATTGTATTTATGTCGAGTAACCCTGAGTGGCTGTTCAAAAGCCTTCAGCCGCTAAGCGAAGTACAACACACTCGAATTCAAGAAAGCAGGCAGTATCTCGATACAAAAATAGAAAGCCTGCACTTCTCCGGCGATTTAGACAGTGCCACCAGTCGTATTGAGTCGCCACACAAACTCGTCCAAGAGCAGTTCTTTAGTTCTTCGCGTTTCCTAGCCGAACCAAGACTCACCATACGGGTATTTTCTCCAACCCACTTAGTTTGGTGGGACTTGGTTGCTTACCTTGTGGTTTTGAGCCTAATCTTTGCGATTATTTATCTAACAATGCAGCTCAACCACCATAGACAACAAAGACGAGCACAGATAGACAGGCTGCAATCCGAAGCCAAGCAAAAACTCGAATTTCAAGTGCTTGAACGTACATCGGAGTTACATGTTGAGATCAAACACCGTATCGAAACCGAGCATGTTCTGAGGCAAACCCAAGACGAGCTCATCCAAGCCGCCAAACTAGCAGTGCTAGGGCAGATGTCAGCGAGCATCAGTCACGAACTGAATAACCCGCTTGCCGCGATTCGCAGTTATGCCGACAACGGCCGATTGTTTCTTGCCAAAGAAAAAACCGATCGTGTCGATGACAATCTATCGCGAATCTCGGCACTCACTGATCGTATGGCGAGAATCAGCCACCAGCTTCGCTCGTTCGCCAAAAAATCTACTGCGGAAGAGCTACACACCTTACAAATACTCCCAGTTTTACATTCATCGAAAGAGCTGATGAAGCCACAACTCAAGAGCGAGCGAGTTAAGGTCAACGAACTCCCTGAGACCTTTGATGCTTGCGTGCTCGCCAACGCCATTCAACTGGAACAGGTGATCATTAACCTGCTGACCAACGCGATTCAGGCGGTGGAACAACAAGATGACAAACAATTAGCTATTCTGTTAGAGATTAGAGAGTCCGACCATCAACAAGCCAATACCTTGCTAATTCATGTCGATGATAACGGCCCCGGCTTCACCTCCCCTTCTAGCGGAAACTTTTTTGAACCCTTCCATACCACCAAGAAAAACGGACTTGGACTTGGGCTATCGATTTCTCAACAAATAGTCAACGGAATAAATGGCAAGCTCGTTACCGGTAGTAGCCCTCAAGGCGGTGCTCGAATCAGCATAGAGTTGCCCCTTGTTGGACATGAACAGCAAACAAAAACTCAGCAATAACCAGAATACAAAGAAGTAAAGGAATCACTATGTGTCACGTCTATTTCATTGATGATGAATCCGATCTAAGAATGGCGATTGAACAGAGCTTCGAGCTCGCCGACATTGATGCCGAATTCTTTCCCGATGCGGAGTCTGCTCTGCTCGCGATTCAAGAAAACGGCTTACCTCACGTGATCATCACTGATATCTGTCTACCAGGTCTATCCGGGCATGATCTGCTCAACACCGTGATGCACAAAGACAAAGAGATCCCCGTGATCATGATTACTGGTCACGGCGATATTTCAATGGCCGTTCAAGCCATCCAATACGGCGCCTATGACTTCATTGAAAAACCTTTCGCTAATGAACGCCTAATCGAAACCACTAAGCGAGCGATAGAAAAACGTCAGCTCACACTAGAGAACCTTGAGTTAAAACGTTCACTCAAAGCCAGCCAAGCGCTCGGCCCTAGAATCATTGGTGATACGCAATCCATGACTGAGCTGCGCTCCATCATCACCCATATTGCCGACACCAATGCCGATATATTATTGTTTGGCGAGACAGGTACAGGTAAAGAGTTAGTAGCACGTTCTCTGCATGAACAAAGCAGCCGTCGAGAGCAAAACTTTGTCGCGGTCAACTGTGGTGCTGTTCCTGAAAACCTGATTGAGAGTGAACTGTATGGCCATGAAAAAGGGGCATTCACGGGCGCAGAAAGCAAGCGAGTGGGTAAATTCGAGTTTGCTCAAGGCGGAACTCTATTCTTAGATGAAGTTGAATCCATGCCGATGCAGGCACAAATTCGCCTATTACGCGTCTTACAAGAACGCGTTATTGAGCGAGTTGGTTCAAACGGTTTAGTGCCACTAGATATTCGAGTGATAGCAGCAACCAAAGTCGACCTAAAGAAAGCCGCTGAAGAAGGCTCTTTCCGCCAAGATCTCTATTATCGACTCAATGTTGTGACCTTAGATTTACCGCCGTTAAGAAGCCGACAAGAAGATATCCCAGCACTCTTCCACCACTTCTTACTGGTCGCTGCGGCGCGTTATGGCAAGACTGCCCCTGCCCTTCCACAAAAGGAGCTGCACGCACTTTTGGCTCATGATTGGCCGGGAAATGTTCGAGAATTACGTAATACTGCAGAGCGTTTTGTACTTTTAGGTAAGCTTTCTCACTTATCAGACAGCGCCACTGAAACTACTCAAGAACTGTCTTTGGCAGAATTGGTATCTGACTTTGAAAAAAACACGTTGAAGCAGGCACTTATTGAATGCAATGGCAGTATAAAAGAGACCATGGAGAGGCTGCAATTACCGAGGAAAACCCTCTACGATAAGATGCAAAAGCACCAGCTAACGAAAGAATCTTATAAGGTAGAACCAAACTAAATTAGATTTGGGAGCAAGATCACCTATACTTATTTCGACAACAGGATGTTATGCAATAAATATAATAAGGAAGTGGTTATGGGTGAGAAAACAAAAGTGCCATCGATTACCGATACTTTCGAGATAGATGGTATTTTTTATGCTGACAATCATGTCGATCTACACACGCCAGAATTAGAGGCAAAACGCGCTTTGTATGAGCAGATAAAGCCTCATTCAAATCGTGGCAGAAATATAGATGAGGAGGTCTAGCGACCTCCTCATTTTTTATGGATTAAATTCCATGTCAGTGAATGACTCAAATAGCTACTTGGTTATGATCTCTGGTCCCATCAAGGTGGTTGGTAACCATGTTGATACCCAAGGTACGTAAGTGACGATAATCAGGAATAAGAACATCACCCCAACCCACGGCAATGCGGCTTTTACCACGTTCATCATCGACATCTTCGCGACACCTGCGGTCACAAACAAATTGAGCCCCACAGGCGGCGTTATCATCCCTATCTCCATGTTCACCACCATCATGATACCTAGGTGAATTGGGTCGATACCGAGCGCAATTGCAATTGGGAATACCAAAGGAGCAACGATGATCAGCAAGCCTGATGGCTCCATGAACTGCCCACCAATCAAGAGTAAAACGTTTACTACAATCAAAAAGGTGATCGGACCCAAGCCCGCAGATAGCATAGACTCAGTGATCATTTGAGGAATGCGTTCTTCGGTCAGTACATGCTTAAGAATCAGAGCATTGGCAATGATAAACAGCAGCATGATCGTCAGCTTGCCTGCATCGTAAAGTGTGTCTTTGGTGTCTTTATGGAAAAACGTTTGGAACACCTTAACCAAAGCAGGCTTTGTATTGTTCTTGTCAGCGAAAGGCCCCATATCTTTATAGATAAAGTTGGCAATGAAGAAGGCATACACCGCAGCCACTGCCGCCGCTTCTGTCGGAGTAAAGATGCCGCCGTAGATACCACCTAGAATGATGACAATCAGCAGCAAGCCCCAGCTCGCATCTTTCGCAGCTGCGAACATCTCGCCCCAGCCCACAAATGGCTGTGCCGGAATCTTCTTAATACGTGCTGCGATGTAGATAGCAATCATCAACATCACACCCGCCAGCAAACCAGGAATAACGCCACCTAAGAACATACGACCTACCGATACATCGGTCGCCGCCGCGTATACCACCATCACGATGGACGGTGGAATCAAGATACCCAAAGTACCCGCGTTACAGATAACCCCTGCCGCGAACTCTTTTGAGTAACCGTTTTTGATCATACCTGCGATAACGATACTACCGATCGCCACTACCGTTGCAGGAGATGAACCAGAAAGGGCTGCGAACATCATACATGCCACAACCGACGCCATCGCCAAGCCGCCGCGGAACCAACCTACCATCGCGATAGCAAAACGGATAATACGTTTCGCCACGCCACCAGTAGACATGAAGCTAGAGGCCAAAATAAAGAAAGGAATCGCTAAGAGTGTGTAGTGGCCTGCAAATGCATTAAACAGCGTTTGTGCGACTGAAGCTAATGACGCATCTGAGTGCATCAATAAGAATATTACGCTCGATAAACCGAGGGAAATTGCAATTGGTACACCGACCAACATGAAAGCAATTACCATTAAAAATAGAAATAACATTGCCATGATTAGTCTTCCTTACCGTTAGATTTTGTACTCGACTCATTCGCTTTGTTCTGCGGAGTCGAATTCAATACCGCTGTCGCATCTTCGTCAGAGCCCGCTAGCACGTCTGCTTTCAACGCATCCAGCTCTTCTTCGGCTTCGTGTCCTGCAATCATGCGGTCAAGCTTGCCTGTTACGACTTGGTAAGCAACTTGAGCAAAACGGAACGTTAGCATTGCCATACCAATCGGCAGCGCCATATAAGGAATAAAACGTGGCAGTTTCTCGTATCGCTCGCCTTCATTCAGCCAGTCAGCAAGAAACTGAAGCATCTCTGGCATTGGAATATCGTCGGTCTCGTACCATGCGCGATCGGTCGCGAATGGGTACCAATAATTCCAAGAACCGATAAGAAGTAAGATTGAAAATGCTAGGCAGCTTGTCACGGCGATGAGCGCATACACTTTGCGTAGCTTTTCTGGGGCAAGGTTGATGATCACATCAACACCAATGTGGAAGTGTTTTTTAACACCATAAGATGCGCCGACCAACACCATCCATGCAAACATGAATACCGTCAGTTCCAATGCCCATAAAATGTTGTCGTTGAATGCGTATCGAAATACCACATTAGCAAAGGTAAGTAGCGTCATTGCGCCAAGGAAAAATGCGATTAATGACTCTTCAATCGCATCCGTAACTCTTCCGACTTTGGAAAAAAGAGAGGGTTCCAGTGCTGATTCGCTAGAATTTGGTTGTTCCATTTGAGGATTTTCCATAATTGACTCCGCTTATAATTGTTTTAATAAAGGGCAGCGGTAGGAAGCCGCCCCCCTATAGCGGTGTTATTGGTTTGAAGCTAATGCTGCATCGATAAGATCTGAACCGATGTCTTTTTCAAACTTCTTCCATACTGGTTGAAGTGCCGTTACCCAAGCTTGACGCTGTTCAGGCGTCAACGTACGAACCTCACCACCAGCTTCGATGATGTTGTTTTTGTTCGCTAGGTTAACTTTTGAAGATTCCGCGTTACGCGCCTCAGACACTTCTTGAACGATAGTGCCAAGCTGCGTGCGTACATCTTCAGGTAGGTCTTTCCAGAAATCGTTAGAGGTTACAACTAGGTAATCCAAGATGCCGTGATTGGTTTCAGTCACGCCGTCTTGTACTTCGAAGAACTTCTTACCGTAGATATTTGACCATGTGTTTTCTTGGCCATCGATAACCTTAGTTTGTAGGCCGCCGTATACTTCTTTGAACGACATCTTCTGAGGGTTAGCACCGAGTTGCTCAAACTGTGCCACCAATACATCTGATGCTTGAACACGGAATTTCAAACCTTCCGCATCTTCAGGGTTGATAAGAGGTTTGTTCGCCGACATCTGTTTCATGCCATTGTGCCAAAACGCTAGACCCTGTAGGCCACGACGTTTCATTGCATTCTTCAGTTTTTCACCAGATTCTGAGTTTTGGAAACGGTCAACGGCGTCTACATCTTCAAATAGGAACGGAAGGTCAAAAATGCGGTATTTCTTAGTGAACTTCTCAAATTTAGACAGCGAAGGTGCCGCCATTTGAACATCACCATTTAACAGGGCTTCCAGTACCTTATTATCATCGTAAAGCGTCGAGTTAGGGAAAACTTGCATACAAGCTTTACCATTCATTTCAGTGTTTACTCGCTCTTCTAGTAGAGAAGCGGCAATGCCTTTCGGGTGCTTATCAGTATTGGTTACGTGACTGAATTTAATCACGATTTCACCAGGGTCACAGTTTGCAGCAGCATTAAAACTTGTGAGTGCTAGAGCAGATACAGACAGCAGGGTAAGAGGCTTAAACATTATTATTCTCCTTAGTAAACAAAGCAGCCCTTCAATGGGAACTGCGTGCTTTCACTAACGCAATTAGCGCGCCATATTGACACAATTCATCAACAAGCCTTTAACCGCAAGGCTTCATCAGATCTGCCTGCAGTTGTCGCTAACTCGCTACAAAAATTAATGGGTGGAAAATGACACATAGAATATTTGTAAATGGGTGGGAGTTGACCAAAGCATCAGTGATAAATGAGGTCTGACCAAAAGCCCCTTTCACGATGATGCCTTGAAGTAATTTCAACCTATCCTGTAGAGTGCTGCACAACTTAGTCAGATTTACTGATCCACTACTTACCAAGAGTTGCTACCCATGAGTCAGATCTACCATCACCCAGTACAGATTTACTACGAAGATACCGATCACTCAGGTGTGGTTTATCACCCTAACTTTCTTAAATACTTTGAGCGTGCGCGCGAGCATGTGTTGGGCAGCGATAAACTGGCAGAGTTGTGGAATGAACATGGACTGGGGTTTGCGGTGTATAAAGCCAATATGACCTTTCAAGACGGCGTTGAGTTCGCAGAGATCTGCGATATCCGAACCTCTTTGGAGCTCGATGGCAAATACAAAACCTTATGGCGACAAGAGGTATGGCGTAAAGATGCAACCAAACCTGCCGTGATTGGTGATATCGAGATGGTTTGCCTAGATAAAGACAAACAACTTCAGCCTGTACCCGCAGAAGTATTAAAAGCGATACTTGGCGAAACGAGTTAACCAATATTACGAATGGCTGAGAGCGAGCCGTGTTCAAGATTAGAAGCTAAAGGTTCTAGTGTAACGAACGTAAACTCAGCCAAGTAGCTTCGATTTGGGGAAGCACTTAATCTCTAATTGCATAGGAAGCGTTGCACCACCAAGCGTCACGGCAAATCGAAACTGGTTATCCAGCCTTCCTAAACTGCATTGCCAATCTGTTGAACTATCGTCTTGTTGAGCAGAATCCAAATTCAACCCAATCCCGCTATGTAGCCTGATTTCGCGATACAAGCCTGATTGAAAGCCTGACGAACTGAGTTCCACTACTTGCTTGGTCAAAAATGTTCGCTTGGTCAAATTAGAGAAATCGAACGAGAAGCTTCGCAACGATGTGGCTAGCCCCTTGCCTGTCGCTTTGATATACGACTCCTTCAGCGCCCAAAGATCGAAAAAACGCTCTCTCTGCAGTAATGCCGTTCACTTAAG
>NZ_JBFROW010000081.1:0-1348 GCF_041471665.1 Vibrio sp. 10N.261.51.F11
GGCTCTTCTCCGCTTAGATGAGCTTGATTTCTGGGTAAATGGTAGAGTGAGTTTCTAGGATTGAGGTTTGTCTAATCTTCAATTTAAAGTAATCAGTATCCCTTACTCCTCGGGCTCGCCGTCTAAGAAGACCTATCGATACATTCCCTGCTTCCACTCGGGCATTCGTCAGCTTATATTTTGCATAATTGCAGATCCCAACTCTTCTCTCCCAAAGCGCGTCTGCGAAGTTGATGAGAGATAAGATCCTCGTCTTTTTAGCAAGCTGGCACCACGCATCAAGAGCTGCGATCATCAGGTCAAAATTACGTTCATCCCATAAGGCTTGAAGCTGTTCTTTGAGCATATAAATCGTACAAAGAGTCTTATTGCTTTCAAGTAAATCATCTAGCCTATCTGACTGCTTATCGCTTAATTTCGGCGCATTTTTGAGGAGTAAAAATAGCGTCCCTTTAAGCATTTTCTTCTCGTCATGTGTTCCTTTCCTAAACGCTTTATTACGCTCTTTCCTTATCAGAAGAGAGTAGTTCTGCATAACGTGAAACCGGTCAAAAACGATGTCTGCATTCGGAAGAGCGTTTCTCACTGCTGATTGGTAAGATTGCCCCATATCCATTGATACCGCTTGGATGCCGTCTCTCGTTTGCGGTGATAATTGTTCAAAAAAGTTGATGAGTACGTTTGAAGTCCGCCCATGGTCAACCCAAATAAGTTGTCCTGAAACGAGATCATAAACGACGGTCATATAGTCATGGCCTTTAGCCCTGGCGACTTCATCAACGCCAATATGAACAAGGTTGGTCAACCTCTTAGGCTCTAAAGCAGGCAAGGTAGATAACAGAAATGCTTTATCGATATTTTTCACGGTTTCCCAGCGTATGTCTAAATGCTTAGACACTGCGTGGATGCTCATATAGCGGCATAGTCCACTAATAAAGTGACAGAATCTCTTGGTATAACGACTCCCCTTATCAACAAAATCAGTCGCTTCAACCAACCTTCGGCCGAGCCTATCTCTTGTCTGAGCCAATTCAATTTCTATAACGCAAGGGCGACCACTGACAGGTAAATCCGACAGGCGACGGTGAACATAGTGGTCGACTGTGCGCGGTGCTCCAGTCTCAGGGTCAACAACTTTACAGCGTCTATCTCGCTTGCATTTGACGAGTACTGAATGAGAGCTTTCTTCGAGCGTTACAGACTGTACGGATTGGCCTTTAAAGTTAAATAGAGCGGAAGATAATAACGACAAACTACAATACTGAGATATAAGGTGGGAAGCGATTATAAATCAATGTGTTACCGGTTTTATTGTTAATTTATAGACTCATCTAAGCGGAGAAGAGCC
>NZ_JBFROW010000082.1:0-38719 GCF_041471665.1 Vibrio sp. 10N.261.51.F11
CTCCTCCTACTCGATTTTGGCTATTCACTAAGCGCTTCTAACTATAAGAAACGTTTAAGTTCTACAAGTTATGCAGACACTTCCACTTCGTAAGAGCCAAATTTACGGATGTTAATCACGCCCGTATCTAAGATTAGGTATTGGCCTTTAATACCTTGCAGCACACCAGATACTTCAGGGTTCTTATCGAAGTTGTGCGATACAATCTTCACTGGGTGCTGCTCAACCGGGTAGCTCAGTGAAGTGATGTTTTCGCTCAGAATCTCGATTGCATCGTCACCAAACTTCGCTCTGATCTCTTGGATTTTATCCTCAACCAATGGCAACAGTTCTTTGGCTTTTTCTACCAACTCCATATCGTCGCCATCGCCTTTTAGCAGCGTGCGCCAGTTGGTTTTGTCAGCAATGTGCTTCGCTAACTCAACTTCGATCAGGCCAGAGATCTGACGTGTTTTTACCTTCAAGATAGGCAAACCTTGAGTCGCGCCTTGGTCAATCCAACGGGTAGGGATTTGAGTGTGACGAGTGATACCCACTTTTAGGCTTGATGTGTTCGATAGGTAAACGAAGTGATCAACCATACAGTTCGCTTCGCCCCATTCAGGCTCACGACAAGTACCTTCATCGTAGTGGCAAGTTTCTGGCTTCATGATGCACATGTCGCAGCTTGCTAGCTTTCTCATGCACACAAAGCAGTGGCCTTGAGAGTAGCTTTTCTTGGTTTTCTTGCCACACGAGCAGCAAAAAATATTACCGGTGTGAGTGAGGTTGATGGTTTTACCAATCAGAGGGTTTAGCTCTACAAACTCTTCACCGACAGGTAAACGGTAGGTAACCGCACCATCAAGCGAAGCACTCATTTTCTTGAGTGTTCCTTTTGCTAATAAAGACATGACATTACTCGTTGTATTTTGATTATTATTTCGTCGACTCGGACGCTCTGTAAGCAGGCGCTACGGTTAACGATGATTATGCGATGAGTATAACAAATAGAGTCCGTTTTAATACGCAATATTACTTGATTATTGCGATGGATAATTGATGAGTAAACGCTCGCTCAAAATTATGGTATGACATTTTGTTCAGGCGTGATATAACGTTTTTTAGTAAATTATTGGCATTAAGATCACTAATTTACCTAACTTATTTTTTATCGTGAAATCCCAACTATAGGGACCTTAAGCCGGAAGCTTAGACGTGAAGTGGATCCATAAAATAGTCATCTTTTTAGTTATCACGACACTGGCGATTGTCCAGTATTACCGTGTGAGCGGAAATCGTGTGATAACGGCAATTACGCCGGATAAATATGAGTTTATCGCGACCAGCGATCAAGTTGATAGGGGCGTCAGTACATCCCAATTATCCTACGAAAATGGGCAGTATATTCTCGACTGTGAACTTAAAGAGTCGGAGTATCCTTGGCCTTATTGCGGCCTATCGATTCGTATCAATCCAGACATTACCGAAGGCCTTGATCTCTCCCAGTATCACACCTTTAGAGTGAATATTGATTACCATGCGGAAGCGGACTCTCGTGGCCGTTTGAGAACTTACCTACGCAACTACAATCCTGCTTATTCTGTTCCCGATGACGAGTACACACATAAGTACAACGGGATGGAGTTTTCTCCAGGAGTCGATGGTGGTGTGATTGAAATCCCGATCAAAAATCTGCAAGTGATGACATGGTGGCTGGCTGACAACGACATTGCGTTAGAGCATTCGGCCCCTGAATTTTCGAATGTGAATATGGTTGAGTTTGCTACTGCGTCTGGAGCGAAACTCGGTCACCACAGAATCGTCATCCGCAGTATTGAGTTCGAAGGTTCGTATATCACCGCAGAAAGCTTGTTCATGATCCTACTGTTTGTGTGGGTGGGGACGGGCACCGTATTCTTGCTGTCAGAGTTAAACCGTTCAAGAAAACGCATGGTGATCGCAGAGAAAAGACATCACCACTTAAAGAACGTCAATCGCGCACTGAGAGAACAGAATTTTGAATTTTCAGAGATGGCCCATCGTGATGAGTTAACCGGAATACTAAACCGCCACGCGATTCGTGATTGGTTGAAAATGCAGTCACAACATGTGAAGCAAGGACATGGCAAGCTGGGTATGTTGTATCTCGATATCGACTACTTCAAGAGTGTAAATGACAAGTACGGACATCAAATGGGTGACCATATTTTACGCGAGTTCAGCATGGTGGTGGGCAGTTCGATCAGCGCTACCGACAAGTTGGTGAGATGGGGTGGTGAAGAGTTCATTGTTTTTTGCCCTGAGACCGAAGCCGGAGAGGCGCAGATAAAAGCTGAACGCATTCGATTATTGGTTAGCCAGCACCTTTGGGTTCATGGCGATCCGCTGACATGCAGTATCGGTGTTGCCGAGATGAAGCAAGAGCGAGTGACAGAGACCATTGCTCGCGCTGATGAAGCTTTATATCAAGCAAAGCATTCAGGTCGAAACCAGGTGATCTTGAGTCACTAATCTGAAAATTGTTTTGATGAGTTTATAAGCCACACGTGCATATGTGACGTGTGGCGTTTTTATGGTTCTTCTCCCAAAAGCCAAAAACAAAAAAGGTGGCGCGGGGCCACCAAAAGGGAAAAGCGTTTCTTGTTTTTATGCGCCCGTTCTGTTGACTGATAGTTTCAAACTGAGCGGGCATTTTTGTACTGGTTGAACTGGGGGAAGTTCAACCAGTTTAGGGGTGCATTCCTGTAAGCATGCGCTTATAGGACGTTAGTGCTTACCAGAAGATCCAAGCGAACAGAGTCAGAACTAGGATACAAACTAGGTTCAACACCATACCGATTCGCATCATCTCTTTCTGCTTGATGTGACCCGAGCCAAACACGATTGCGTTTGGTGGTGTTGCAACAGGAAGCATGAAGGCACAAGACGCAGCAACAGCGATCAGTGCAGACAAAATAACTGGCGACATACCCAGCGCTTCAGCGATGGTTGCGAATACTGGCACCAGAAGTGCTGCACTCGCTGTGTTACTCGCAAATTCCGTTAGGAATACCACGAACGCTACCACGGCTAGAATCGTAAGCAGTACGCCAGCTGTTTCTAAAAATCCGCTTAGTGAGTGTGCTAGGAATACGCTGGTTCCTGTCGCTTTCAGAATGTTACTTAAACAGATACCGCCACCGAACAGGATAAGAACACCCCAGTCCGTTGTCTTCTCGACGTCTTTCCA
This sequence comes from Vibrio sp. 10N.261.51.F11, assembly GCF_041471665.1. Taxonomy (NCBI): domain Bacteria; kingdom Pseudomonadati; phylum Pseudomonadota; class Gammaproteobacteria; order Vibrionales; family Vibrionaceae; genus Vibrio; species Vibrio sp. 10N.261.51.F11. The sequence continues at coordinate 3,212 of NZ_JBFROW010000082.1, forward strand.
TTCCACCGCTCTAGAAGCGCCAAGCAGTACAATTGCGCCAATCGCTACCAAGCTATCAAATTTAGAGAATCCGCCAATCATTGCGTTGATTGGTTTACCGAATATCCAAAGCGTTACGGTTAGAAGGAAGATAGACAGTGTGATTTTCTTGCTGTTTGTCCATTCAACTGGGGCATGGTCTAGCTCGAATTTGTGGTCAAGCTTTGGCTTAGTCATCACGTAAAGAATAATCATCGCGATTGGCAGTAAGATCATTGAGATTGGAAGACCTAGCGCCATCCACTCAGTAAAGCTCAAGCCAACTTCTGCAGCGGCGATTGCGTTCGGTGGGCTACCCACTAAGGTTGCGATACCACCAATCGATGCACAGTAAGCGATACCCAGCAGTACGAACACGTACGTGTTGCGGTCTTCACTTTGGTCAACTTTGTTCATGATGCCAAGAACAAGAGGAAGCATCATTGCTGTGGTGGCTGTGTTTGAGATCCACATTGATAGACCTGCACTCACACCGAACAACATGAACACAGCGACCGACATTCTGCCTTTTGCTATCAGCAGCACTTTGTCAGCTATCGCTTTATCTAGCTCTTGCTTGTTCAGTGCAGCTGCTAATGCGAAGCCACCCATGAATAAGAAGATGATCGGGTTTGAAAAGTTAGCCAGCGCTGCGGGCGTATTGAACACACCAAACAAGACAGCCAAGAGTGGAACGAGCAGAGCGGTGATGCTGACATGAATAGCTTCGGTTAACCATAGAACCGCAACGAACACGAGAATACTCAAACCAGTATTGACTTGTGATTCGAAAGGAAGGGTGTTGAGCAAGAGTGCGAATAGCGTGAAATTACCAATTAATATCATGCTGTTGCGGGTGAACAACCAGTGTTTCAGTGTAGTAACAAGTGCCGTCATAAGACGCTCCTTTTGTTATCCTCGTTTTATTGGTGCACGACTTCATTGAGTCGTGCTTATTATTTTCGAGGTATATAGCTTGATGTAGGGTCAGACTTTGTTGGGAGAATGTTACTTAAGTTAATAAAGGCGTGTTGGTGTGTTTTTGTGTAACAGTGGGGAAATGTGAGGCAACAAATTCAAAATGTGTAGTTTTCTACACATCTGTCTCTGCTGGGTCTGCAATAGGGTTTGTTGTAGGATCTACAACAGGGTTTACAGAGGGGTCAGTCATAGGGTTTGGAATCGGAAATGATTCCGGTTTTGGACTCGATTGAATGGGCTCTTTAGGTCCAAGGAACTTTGGCGTTGTCCCCATAATATACAAATCTAAGAAGGCTTTGGTACGCGCAAAAACTTCACGCAAACGGATAGAGGTGCCTGAATGATGAGTAGGACCTGAAACCGCTAAACATTGTGCATGAATATCGTAAGAATTAGCGATAAATAGTGCTCTTTCACAGTGGAATTTCTGAGTAATGATCAGGAAGTTGTCGGTGTCGAAGATCTTTTTAGCGCGAACAATCGAGTCTAAGGTTCTAAAGCCTGCGTAATCGAGGTTAATGCGTTCATCGGGTACACCCGCTTTCAGCAAGTCGCGTTTCATCGTCCACGGCTCATTGTAAGAGCGATGAGCGTTATCACCACTTAACAGAAACTGGTCGACTTTTTCACGGTCGAACAGCTCAATCGCGGCTTCGATTCGGTGCTTATAATAGTCGTTGAGTGTTCGACCCAAATATTTGCTCGTGCCAAGCACAACGGCGACCTCAAGCTCGGGCACTTCATCTATATCGTAGATGATGCGATCTTCCGCTTGCCATGAAACCCAATAATCGATCGCAATAACCGCAGCGCTGCCTACTAAGAACACGAGGAAAGCGCCAAACAGAAAACCTTGCAGTTTTTTGTAAGCTTTTTTTATGTAGCTACGGATAATGTGAGAATCAAATTTCACTCTCGGTATGGTCCTTTCACTGAGCATTAATTTTTGAGTGCTCGATAATACCAAATAAAAATGAGAAAAATCAGTTAAAAAGACAAGACAGTTTAAAGAAAAAAGCCCCTGCAATTGCAGAGGCTCATATAAGAGTCGTTAACGCTCTTTATTCCAAGCGCAGTACGCTTTATTAGAATGCCGTGCGCTTGTAGCGACGGTAAACTGGCTGCCAGAAGTGCTGGTCAATCGCTTGTTGCAGTGCTTCTTCAGTGATCTCTAGAGCAACGCCCTGTTCAATCGCCTTTTTACCTACCGCAAGAGCAATTTTCTTAGATACCGTGTGGATCTCTTCCAATGGTGGAAGTAGAGCACCTGTGCCATTGATTGCTAGTGGAGAACACGTAGCAAGTGCACGGCTTGATTCCATTAGCATTTCGTCAGTGATGCGTGAAGCATTCACAGCCAATACACCAAGGCCAATACCTGGGAAGATGTAGCTGTTGTTACACTGAGCGATTGGGTAAGTTGTGCCGTTGTGAACGACTGGCTCAAATGGGCTACCTGTCGCAACAAGTGCTTGGCCATCAGTCCAACGAATAATGTCGTTTGGCGTCGCTTCAACACGGCTTGTTGGGTTCGACAGTGGGAACACGATAGGGCGTTCACTGTGTAGGTTCATCTCTTTGATGACTTCTTTGCTGAATAGACCTGGAGCACCAGACACACCAACCAATACGGTTGGTTTCGCGTGGCGAACTACGTCTAGTAGAGAGAAACCAGTGCCATCGCTTTCCCAGTCTTTGGTGTTTTCGTTGGTTTGAACCAGACGCTGTTGGAAATCAAGCAGGTTTTGCATGCCTTCTTGTAGCAGACCCCAACGGTCAACCATGTAAACTTGAGAGCGAGCTTGTGCATCGCTGATACCTTCAGACACCATTTGGGCAATGATAGCTTCAGCAATACCACAACCTGCAGAACCCGCACCTAAGAAGGTGATGCGTTGATCTGAAAGTTTGCTGTTTGCTGCTTTACATGCTGCAAGTAGAGAACCAACCGTTACGGCTGCTGTGCCTTGGATATCATCGTTGAAACAACAGATGCGATCTTTGTAGCGCTCAAGCAGTGGCATTGCGTTCTTTTGTGCGAAATCTTCGAACTGAACTAATGCATCAGGCCAACGGCGTTGAACCGCTTGGATGAACTCTTCAACGAATGCATCGTAGTCAGCACCCGTAATACGAGGATGACGCCAGCCCATGTACATTGGGTCAGCAAGACGTTGAGGGTTGTTAGTACCCACATCGAGCACGATTGGTAGCATGTAAGCTGGGCTGATACCGCCACAAGCTGTATAAAGTGCTAGCTTACCAATTGGAATACCCATACCACCGATGCCTTGGTCTCCCAAACCAAGAATACGCTCACCATCCGTAACCACGATAACTTTAACGTTGTGGTTTGTCGCATTATTCAGTAGGTCATCGATACGATCGCGGTTCGGGTATGAGATAAACAGACCACGGCCACGACGGTAAATATTTGAGAAGTTCTCACATGCTGCGCCAACTGTTGGCGTATAAATGATAGGCATCATTTCAGAGATGTGGTTTTGAACTAAACGATAAAAAAGCGTTTCATTAGTGTCTTGGATGTTACGAAGGTAGATATGCTTATCCATATCACTTTCGAAGTTACAATATTGTTTGTATGCACGTCCTACTTGCTCTTGGATTGTTTCGGTTGTTTCCGGTAACAAACCTTCAAGGTTGAAAGAACTGCGCTCTTCAGCAGAGAATGCGCTGCCTTTGTTTAGAAGAGGTGTACTTAGTAGAGCAGGACCAGCATAAGGGATATATAGAGGGCGTTTATCGTTGTTCATTGGATGCCTAATATGGGAGAAAGGGTAACTAAAAAATGATAACGGTTTAGTTATTCAATTGTAAATAGTTTCTCCGCGATCTGAGCAAACAAAATGATATTCTTACCTCTGTCCCACACTTATCGAATTTCAACACGATAATTCGTTATACTTTGCTCACACTTTTTCGCTACTCGCCATTTTATGTCATTACTTCCCATCGATGCTTATCAAAACGTATTCCACGAACAAATCGCTAATTCTCACCTTGTCGTAGAGGCGGAAACCGGATCAGGTAAATCAACGCGCCTGCCACTTTGGGCTTCTCAGCATGGACGAGTGCTGGTGGTGGAGCCAAGACGCATCGCGTGTACGTCATTGGCTAAATACCTCGCACAGCAATCGGGTGAGAAGCTTGGTAGCAAAGTGGGCTATGCGATTAAGCTTGAGTCAGAGTATAACGAGCAAACTAACGTTGTTTTTGTGACTCCCGGTATCGCGCTGCGTTGGTTATCAGAAGACGGATTAGCCAGTTTTGATGTGATTGTGGTGGATGAGTTTCACGAGAGGCGCTGGGACATTGATCTGCTGGTGGCGATTCTGAAACAAAAAGAGAGCCATCGCTTGGTGATCACTTCAGCAACCATTGAAGGGGAGCGTCTTGCTGATTACTTGGATGCGAATCGCATAAGCTGTGAAGGGCGAACCTATCAAGTTGAGATTGAGCACAGAGCGAATGAATCCAGAACACTGCCTGATATCCGACATCTAGAGCAGCGTATCGCGGAAGAAGTGAATCATCAGCTGATCGCTTCTTCTGGCGATATGTTGGTTTTTCTGCCGGGTAAAAAAGAGATCGTGCAATGCGAACAAGCCTTGGCGAAAAATCCAGATATCCAAGTCGTTAAATTGCATGCGTCGGTCAGTGATAAAGAGCGAGATTCAGCGTTATCGGGTCGCAATATCCATACTGAAGGTAATGGTTTGAGAAAGGTCATCCTTGCGACCAACGTTGCAGAAACCTCATTAACCATTCCTGACATTGGCGTGGTGATAGATTCAGGATTAGAGAGACGCACCGTTCAGCGTAATGGCAGAACCACACTGATGCTTAAATCCATATCACGAGCGAGTGCCAAACAGCGAGCTGGCCGCGCGGGTAGGGTAATGGATGGCGTTTGCGTGCGTCTATATGGTGAACATGCGGCGTTAGAGTTAGTCACACCGCCTGAATTGCAGCGTGAAGAGCTGACTGAACCTATGTTGGCCGCAGCATGTTGTGGATCTCCGCTTGAGAGCTTGTCCTTCCTTGACGCTATTCCAGAGAAATCACTCAACAGTGCAACTCAAACCTTGCTGACGATGGAAGCGATTAACGCCGACCATCAAGTTACCGAGCATGGTAAAAAGCTGTATCCGTTGCCGATTGATACTTTGTATGCCGATATCGTTACTCGAATCAAAACCAAAGCATTAAAAGAGGCGATGGTTGATCTCACTGCGGCGCTGTCCGTTCCTGCTCGCTTGTATCAGTTACCAAACAATGCAGAACATCTTGAAGCGCTCGCGCAACAAGAGAAGGAAGGGTGTGATTTAAGCCTGTTGATTCAGATTGTGCGCGGTCGAGAATATCCGCATTTAGACATCGACCAACAGGCTCTGAATGAAGCTCAAGGATTGGCGAAGCAAATGCGGGAGGTATTTGAACTTCCTCAGCTAGAAGTCGCGTCACGTTTCCAACGCATTGAATTGCTCAAGACCATTGTGAATCTGCATCCTGAACTGGTGTTTGTGCGCCGACTGAAAAGGAAAGAAGCCTTTGCCAATGGTGTTTTAGAAGTGGTGCTCGGTCGTCAGAACCGTTTCCCTGATAATGCACAAGCGATGTTGGTGTTGGATACTCACAGCTTGCCGGGAAGAGGCGTTAAGCAAACACTGACCTTAGCGACGGTCACGGCACCCATTCCTCTTGAGCTTATCATTGATGCTGAACTAGGAGAGTGGGAGCAAGGTGAAACCGTCGTGAATGACGATGGCGTATTTACCGAGATGGCGTTGGTGTACGCAGGCCGCACGATTACAACCAAACTCGTCGCCGCTGAAGGGCAATTATCGTTAAAACCTATCGTCGACCTTGTGTTAAATGGAGACCAGCTTCCCGGTTTTGCAAAGGCTCGCACACAAGAAATCAAACACTGGCAGCTGTATGTGAAACTTGGTCTCGATGAACAAACTAAATACACACCAGAAATTGAGAACATTAACTTTGAGCTATGGTTTATAGAGCAGCTTGAAGTACTAGGTGTTACTGATGTCAGCGAATTGGAAATGTTCGATCATGCAGACATACCGTTCGATGGCATTCCAACTTGGCTCTACTCAGAATTTTCGGAAAAATACCCGTTTGTATTGAGCCTTGCCGACTTGCAACTCGATGTCGAATACTTGCCCGCAAGAAAGCTGATTTACGTCCATTATCAGTCGGGTAGCCGAAAGTTATCGCCAAAACGTTGGGAGCTACCGACATGGTCTGGCTGGCGTATTCAGTACAAAAAAGCGAGCCGAATAATTGATATCAAATAGATGGATAAGTTTTATCTCTAAAATATTAATCAAATAGATGCATATATGATTTTTCAGTGCTTATTTTGTTACAAGTTTGATTTTTATATGCCTTTTTAACCAATCAAAAGGTCATAAAAGACTATTCTTCTATATCCTATTGCTATAAAGAAAGAGTTGATAGATATTGAGTATATTGTGTTGCCAAAGTGTCGGGGGACATCATGGATAAACAGGAAGAGACGCGTGTAGAGTTCGATTACACAACATTTCTTGGCGCCTCATGCAGTAAAAAATGGACTTTTCTGGAAGCACTCACCACAATTGCGCCAGTGTTCAGTACCGTCTGGCGAGATAGCATTAAAGAGTTGGGCACCCCAGAGGATCGTTTATGGCAGATGGCATTGAAATCAATGTCGACGCGTAAAAGTGATGAGTCGAACATTGTTACCTTACTCAAGCTCGCCAAGCTGGAAGGGATCAATGAGCTCAAAGTGGTGATGCCATATTCACTTGAAGAAGAGCAGATCGAGTATATTGAATCGCGCAGTCATTTAGTGATTGCGGGTAATTCTGGAGAAGAGTTCACGATTAAGCTGTAACTTCAGCTCGCCTATAATCTCTCTCGAGGAATAGTAAAAACGTACACGTAAAAAGGGCCTCAAATATTGAGGCCCTTTTAGTATCTAAAACTTGAGTCTACGAGCTTATTAGCTTTCGAGCTTTTTATTTTGAGATTAAGCGATTAAGCGATTAAGCAATTAGCAATTAAGCGACTAGTCGATTAGACCATAGTCAGCGCGCAGTACATCGATGATCTCTTGCTTAGGATTTTCGCTCAGTACGATCTCCGCACCTGTGATTTTCGCTGCGATATCAAGGTAAGTGCGAGACAGAGACATTAGAGAATCCAGTGGAAGTTCATTGTCACGAGCCAATGCTTCACGTTCTGGCATACGCTCTTTATTCAAAAGAATGTCGGCATCAGGGAAGTAGTTAAGCAAGAACTGACGGAAGCCTTCTTTTGAATTCTCAACGATGTTGCCGTTGTTATATTCCTGAGTATCCCAAATGCGAGATGAATCTGGAGTACCGACTTCGTCCATGTAGATAAGCTTTTCTTTGCCTTGAGCATCGTTGACGTAGCCAAACTCAAATTTGGTATCAACAAAGGTTTGGTCTACTTTTGCTAGCGCTTGGCTGATTACGTTGAAGCCTTCTTTAAGAAGTTTTTCGTAATGCGCGATGTCGCTTGCTTGAGTAAAGTTGAATGCTGCGAAGTTATCTTCGATGTTGTTGCGTGTGATGTTCACATCGTCAGCTTCTGGAACGCCAGGAATACCTTTCAGAATCCCTTTTGTTGAAGGCGTGATCAGTAGCTCAGGCAACTTCTTGTCTTTCTCAAGGCCTTCAGGCATCTCGATACCACAGAATTCACGTTCGCCGTTTGCGTATGCACGCCACATTGAACCAGTGATGTATTGACGACAAATCGCTTCGATCATGACTGGGCGAGCTTTTTGTACAATCCAAACGAACGGGTGAGGGATATCAAGAATATGACTGTCAGCAAGTCCGTTGTCTTTAAACAATTTGAACCAGTGGTTAGAGATAGCATTCAGAGCCGCTCCCTTACCTGGAACACCTTTAAGATTCCCTTCACCACGCCAGATACAATCAAATGCAGAGATACGGTCACTGATCACCATGATAGCTAGAGGCGCATCGGGTGCTACGTCGTAGCCTTTCTCTTTAATTAGTCGTTGGCTATCTTCTTCAGTTAACCAGTAGACTGAGCGAACCTTGCCACTGTGGACAGGTTTGTCAGTACGGATTGGTAGGTCATCATTTACGGCAAGAACTTGATCAGCAAGGCTCATTTAGACATTCCTATCTTTTATCAAACGTCATACAGAGAAGTGCGGTGTGCACATGATTAGACGGGCATTATACCCAATCTACTATTTGCTTCCAGAGAAAAAGCAAACGATTGCTAAATCTGTTGTTTAAATAAAAACCCCCGCCTAACAATCCGCTAAAAAATGGGCGAATTGTAGGGCAGGGGAAGGCAGTATGTTTGGACTGTGTTTTGGCGAATTGTTTCTTAAGTTAAATTAAGTTTGTTAGCTAAAAGATTAAGCTATGTTTGTGGACCATGTTTTTGAGCCAAAATGTTATTAAGCCAACATGTTATTAAGCAAGGTGGCTTAGTGAATACGCTCTGAATTTGCATCCATAAAGAAGACTTCACATTGAAAGCGTAACCCTAATGTTCTTAGGTACTGTTGGCTGAACTGATCAATCGATGCACTTGCAACAATCGCGCTCGCATTCTTAGAGCGGATTGCTTTCTCGACAGTCTCTACCTCAGTCATTTGATGAGAGGCTTTCATATGAATAACGCGGTCGCAGCAAACATTATGTTGCTTAAGCTGCTTAGCCGATGGTCTTGGTGTTTGAGCCGTAAACAGTAACCACTGATGTTGATTGGACAGCAACGCCATTCTTGCAAACAACGCTTCCTCGTTTGAATTTTTGCTTTTACGAGAAACTGATGTAAATGCGCAGTGAACTAGCGGGCTAGAGTGTTGTGCTTTAACGTGTGCTTGAATCATTTTGCTGTCCTTATATACATGCTGTATGTGTATACAGTAGTTTTAGTTACTTATAAGATCAAGCGTTTTTTGCGGGATTATTGGACGATTTCGTCTGAGGTTATGGATGGTAAATGATTAAATCATTGAAAGTATTCGATAAATTAAATTTGAATGAATCTGCTGTTTTGTATCATAAGTTGAATAAATGTGAGCTTTATACAGGTGTATACACTGGTTTTTGCAGAAAAGTACTGTATATACCTGTATAGAAGAGAGAACAAAGAACAAAGAAGAAAGAAGAAAGAAGATCTAAAACCACAGGCACAAAAAAAGCGCCTTAGGCGCTTTCTTATATTTCACGGTGTTGCTTATCTCAATGTCGCTTGGGAGAGTTTTGCTCTCATTTCAATTTCACCAATATTGAACTGGCGAACATCAATGGTTGCAATATCATTGCACTCGTTACATGCATGATGACACTTACCATCTAGGTAGTCGTGCTTTTTAACTAGGCTTGGCTTTTTGCACCAATCACAAACGCCTTCTATTGTGAACATATTCTCTCCTCACCTGTTTAAGTCAGGTGTATTTTCGGCGCAAATTATGACACAAGTAAGACCCATTAGTTAATAGTTTGTTACCCGTTTTTGAGAGGGGGATCGATTGCAACACCAATAAAATCGATATCTTTGAGATCTAGGAAAATGAAGATGTGTGTTTGTTTACGGTTTTGTAACATTTTGTAAAATGGTTTTTAGCGCATTGTTCAAACGTTTCATTTCTTCGTCACATCCGTGACCATCTGGATGGTAGATCTTTGATAGCTGTTTGTATCGGATCTTGATGCTTTTCTGGTCGGGGATTGAGCTAGGTGTGTAGCCAAATAGCGCGCAGGCCACCTGCAAATTACTCAGACCTTTGCTGTTTTTCTGCTTCTTCAATTCGTGGAACATAGTGTTCAGCTGGCGTTTTTGCTGCTTAATCGTAAGGTCCTTCGAGCTAAGCTGCGCTTCAAGTGATTGTTGTTGCTGTCGCGAATCACCCGACTTTAGAGCTTGTCTTTTTCTTGAGATAACGAGCGTCGCAATAATGCTGATGATTGAAATCAACACGGCCAACGCAGCACCAATCATATAGTCAGAGCTAGTTAGGTTAGAACTGGAGAGGTTAGAGCGTGATGCTTGGTTAGATTGAACGTGCTTAGATACCCCCTGACTGGTGTCTATTTCAGAGTCGATGCTGTCATCGAGCTGTTCTATTGAAGAGATCTGTTTTGCACGTTGCTGGTTGAATTGTGCTTCCAAAATGCGGTTGTAGCCCTCTTCTGCTTGTGGATTATCTTTTAAGGCTGCTTCATACCATAGCTGCGCTTTATCTAATGGTTGAAGGAGGTCTTGTTCTAGCGAGGATTCGTAGAGTTTTGCTACCTCGATAGGTGCGCGCTGGTTACCTTGCAACGCCGCTTTAATAAACCATTCCAAAGCAAGCTTGTTACTTTGTTCAACACCTGTACCTGCCAAGTACCATTCACCCAGTCTAAATTGCGCGTTTGGGTTGCCGTTTTCTGCTGACTGCGTGTACCAATACAATGCATCACTGGTGCTAACAGGAACGTCGACACCCGATTCATAAGCTTGAGCCAATTGGTATTGAGAAACTGGATCTTGAGGTTGTGATTCTAGTGAAAATTCATCACTGCTTGCTGCGTGCACGAAATGTGTGGTGGACAACGGTATCGTGGAAAAGATGAGGGCTAGAAATAGAGCTCTAAGAAATGATGAGGGGGGAAAATTGGACACGATAAACAATGGGACCTCATAGTTAAGTCTAATACGATATGTGGTTGTCAATTAAGTCGTATCTTCTTCGGCGAGTGATACGACTAAAGTAATCACTATCAATACCCTAAGCCAATGTGCATCGGCTCTATGATTTAGTTATCTTTTTAGCTGCCTGGGTACCGCCAACTGGTCGATTAACAGACAATTTACGACCTTTCTTCAAACCAACTTCATAATCGGCGGTGAGGTTTTTCATCGCTTCTCTCAGTTGCTGTTTGAACGTTTCACGGTCGATATTTTTGAATTCTTTATCAATGTAATTATTGATCTTGTTGTTTGATTCGTCGTCTGGGGTAATAGTTGGTAGCTTTTCAAGCGCACCTTCAACCCAGCCTGAAACAAACGAGTTCACGCGGCGTGTCACTTCTAAGGACCCTGTGCCAGAGCCAGCAAAGCTATTTCTGAATTGGCCGGTGTGTTCATTCAGTTCACGATAAATGATATCGAAAGCGAACGCTGCGAAGATCGCGCGGTCGGCTTCACCAATGAACTCAACACGCTTGAGGCCTTTATGATTCAGCAATACGGCTTCTACGCCAAATTTGGTGTTGATACCGCGAATAACACGCAGCAGTGTAGAACTGATATTTGCAGGTAACAGGTGACTGGACTGAGTTTTCCCCATCTTGATAAATTCAATATCGTCTTTTTCGAGACCATATTTCAGCATCAAGTTATGCGCCATTTTTATCGCATTGGCAGCTTCATTGACGTTCGCAGAATTTCCAAGCTCAAGACACTTGGCAATTTTCTTTAGGGCTTTTTTCTTATCCATCGACAATTTAATCAGTACCGCAAATTTTTAAAAGTCCAACATTTTACATGTTTTCGCGGATAACAGAAAGGCAAAACTGGTTTGATGAACAAGGAAGGCGGTGAACATTGAACTGCATGAGCCCAGTTGGCGGTAAAAACAAAAACGCCATCAAGCGTATTGATGGCGTTAGTGACACGTTTTTTCAATATGTCTAGAGCATTCGTAAACTAGATACCCAGTTCATCGAGTAGATCTGCCGCAGAATCATTGCCAGAGCTTTGAGCTGGCTTGTTCGCTTCTTGCATTTTTTTCTGAGTCGCCTCAAGAATGCTATCTGGACATTCGTCTTCTGCGATTTCAAATTCTTCTAATTGAATGAACTCAGTCTTATCCATCGCAAGCTCAAGGTAGAAGATGTTGTTATTAGCGGTAGAGAAGGTCACACGACGAGCTTGTGGACGGTCGAGATTGGTATCAACAGAAAGGTTAACTTGCTTGTTCAGAGCCAGCATTTTCGGTTGGTTTTGTGTGATGTTGGTTTGCAGCTCTTTGCGGATTTTATTGGTGAAATCGCCAACTAATTGGTTCATCAACTCACCCAATACATCACCCACTTCGTCTGAAGTATGAAGTACAGCAAGCTCGTTTTCAGGCATGCCCATATTGCGCATGTAATTGGTGTAGATCTCTAGCGCTGCTTTGGACGTAAAATTAATAACAACGAGACCAGAAAAGCCGCCGTCAAACAGAACGAAGCAACCAAAATCTGGCTTTAGGCTTGTCTTGTTGATCTTTTGAACCATGGCTGAATAGGACACCTGAGAAGCCGTCGCTGAAGTCAGTACGCTTGAGACTGATTGGCATAGTTTAAGAAGGATATCTTCAGTTGTGACTGTTTTGTTTTTTTTCATTGTGATGTGCTCGTGGAGATGTCTTAAACAAAATGTTATTCAGTATATTGTTACTGAATTAAGACGAAAGTGACTATTTCTCCATTCTTGCACTGAGATTCTGATTTGATCACCTTTTTATATGATCTTAATAGTAGTAAAGTGACGAAATTCAAAGAAAATTATTAAAAATCTCAGATAACCCAATGCTGATAGGATCAGCGAAGTAGGGGCAGGAAGCAAATGTTACCAAGACTTCAACTCAATGCTGATGTCGATCCAGTTGTCGTACGCTTTTTAGATGAACTAAAAACAGCGGGCTTTACTGGCGACATTGAATCTCAATATTCTAGCCGTTTGGCTGTGGCGACTGATAATAGTGTCTATCAGCAATTGCCGCAGGCGGTCATCCTTCCTAAAACAACGCAAGACGTTGTGCTTATCGGTAAAGTGGTTTCTAAATCCGCTTACGAACGCGTGACTTTTTCCCCTCGTGGCGGCGGTACCGGAACCAACGGACAATCTTTAACAAAAGGTGTCGTGGTTGACCTGTCGCGATACATGAATAAGGTTCTTGAGATTAACGAGAAAGAGGGCTGGGTAAGAGTTCAGTCTGGTGTCGTTAAAGATCAATTGAACGACGCTGTTCGCCCTTATGGTTACTTTTTCTCTCCAGACCTTTCTACCAGTAACCGAGCAACCTTGGGTGGCATGATCAATACCGATGCTTCGGGCCAAGGGTCATTGAAGTACGGCAAAACGTCTGACCATGTATTGTCGCTGCAAGCGGTGTTCGCAGATGGTTCATGTCTAGAATCTGATTTATCACACGGCTTACCTGTAGAGGGTGAATTCGCTCACCATGCACTTACGGTGACAGAGGCGGTTTGTCGAGACAAACGCGCTCAAATCTTAGATAAATTCCCTCCGCTGAATCGCTTCTTAACAGGCTATGACCTAAAGAATGCAATCAACGAACAAGATGACAGCTTTGACCTAACTCGCGTTCTATGTGGCGCTGAAGGTTCTTTAGCATTCATCACGGAAGCAAAGTTAAACCTAACCAAGATTCCAAAAGCGCGCACACTGGTTAACGTGAAATACAACACGTTTGATTCTGCGCTGCGTAATGCGCCGTTCATGGTGGAAGCGAAAGCACTGTCTGTTGAAACGGTAGATTCAAGAGTATTGAACCTAGCGAAGCAAGACATCGTTTGGCACACCGTGAGCGATTTGCTGACTGATGTTCCGAACAAAGAGATGCTTGGCATCAACATGGTTGAGTTTGCAGGCCAAGATGAAGCGGAAGTTGAACAGCAAGTTCAAGCGCTGACTGCACGCCTTGAAACCATGGTTGAAAGCGAAGAAGCCGGCGTGATTGGTTTTCAAGTTTGTAGCGATTTGGCGAGCATTGGCCGAATCTACAACATGCGTAAGAAAGCAGTGGGTCTGTTAGGTGCGGCGAAAGGCCGAGCTAAGCCAGTCGCTTTTGCTGAAGATACTTGTGTACCACCAGAAAACCTCGCGGATTTCATCTCTGAATTTAGAGTGTTACTCGATTCAAAAGAGTTGAATTACGGCATGTTTGGTCACGTTGACGCGGGCGTATTACACGTTCGTCCAGCATTGGATCTGTGTGACCCGATGCAAGAAGCATTGATGCATGAAGTCTCTGATGAAGTGGTTAAGCTGGTGGCGAAATACGGCGGTTTAATGTGGGGCGAGCACGGTAAAGGTTTCCGTTCTGAGTATGGCCCAGACTTCTTTGGTGAAGAGCTGTTTACCGAATTAAGACGTATTAAAGCAGCATTCGACCCGCACAACAAGATGAACCCAGGCAAGATCTGTACGCCTTTAGAAAGTGACGCTGAATTGGTGAAAGTCACCGATACCAAGCGTGGTTTCTACGACCGTCAGATCGACGTACAAGTTCGTGACAGCTTCAAGCAAGCAATGGAATGTAACGGTAACGGCTTGTGTTTCAACTACGATACTAGCTCGCCAATGTGTCCTTCAATGAAAGTTACGGCTGACCGACGTCACTCACCCAAAGGCCGCGCAGGCTTGGTAAGAGAGTGGTTGCGTCAACTGACTGAACAAGGCGTTGATATTCTCGACCTTGAGCAAGAAGCGTTGAAAGACAACACACCCGTTAAGACTATGATTGAGCGTGTTCGCAATACGATGAACAAACGCCATGAGTACGATTTCTCGCATGAAGTTCATGAGGCGATGAACGGTTGTTTGGCGTGTAAAGCGTGTGCGAGTCAATGTCCGATCAAAGTCGATGTACCAAGTTTCCGTTCTCGATTCTTGAACATCTACTACTCGCGTTACCAGCGCCCTGCAAAAGATTATCTAGTTGCCAACATTGAAACCATGCTGCCGCTGATGGCGAAAGCGCCAAAAGTAGTCAACGCTGCATTGGGTCAAAAGTGGATCCAAACGGCAACAGCTAAAACGGTCGGTTATGTTGATGCACCATTGATGTCGGTGCCTACGCTCAAAAATCGTCTAGCGAGTAAAGAGCTGCAACTCTTCGATTTACAGTATTTAGAAGGCTTGTCTTCTGAACAGAAGAAACAGCATGTGCTGATCGTTCAAGACCCGTTTACCAGCTTCTATGATGCCGAGGTGATTGAAGACTTTGTCACTCTGGCTCAAAAACTTGGCAAAACTCCGGTACTGCTGCCGTTCAAACCGAATGGTAAAGCGTTGCACATCAAGGGCTTCTTAAATCGTTTTGCACGTGAGGCGAAATCGACTTCGGATTTCTTGTCGATGGTGGCGGATATCGAAATTCCTTTGGTCGGTGTTGATCCTGCTCTTGTGCTTTGTTACCGCGATGAATACGTCGAGATCTTAGGTGACAAGCGCGGCGACTTTGATGTACTTACTGTGCATGAATGGTTAATGCCATCGCTAGGTGAGTTCGAAGCACGCTCAGCAAGTGAAGATATGTGGTACTTGTTTGCTCACTGTACTGAGAAAACCAAAATGCCGAACGCTGAAAAAGAGTGGGGTACTATCTTCAAACACTTTGGGGCGGCGTTAACCAGCGTTCCTGTCGGCTGTTGTGGTATGGCGGGAACTTTCGGCCACGAAGTCGATAAGCTACAAATGTCGAAAGACATATATGGTTTAAGCTGGAAGCCTCAAATGCAGGACTTACCAAAAGATCGTTGCTTGGTGACGGGCTATTCTTGCCGCAGCCAAGTGAAGCGTTTTGAAGGTGAGAAGCTTGCTCACCCATTACAGGCGCTAGCAAAAATTCTCTAATACATTTAGCCCAGCAATTGCTGGGCTTTTTTCTAAACTAACAAAGGAATGTTAATAAGGAAAAGTATGAAATTTCTAGAATTAAAAGTACCACCAGTTGCACTGTTCATTATTGTATTCGTAGCATCATATTTCTGCGCTCAACAGTTGAGCCAAGGGACACTGGCATTACCTTATGGAATGGTTGTGCTAGGCGTCGGGATCATATTGAGTGGTGTGATTGGAATATCAGGCATATGGGAATTCCGAAAACAGAAAACCACCGTTAACCCGATTAAAGTCGAAACCGCGTCTGCAGTCGTGGACAGTGGCATTTTTGGCTACACACGAAACCCAATGTATTTAGGGCTATTCATCCTGCTATTTTGCTTTGGCTACTTCTTCCAGAATATCTTCAGTGTGCTACTCAGCTTTGGCTTCGTAATCTACATGAATCAGTTCCAAATTAAGCCAGAAGAACGCGCTCTAGAGCAATTATTCGGTGCGGAATATGTTGATTACAAACAAAAGGTTAGGCGCTGGATTTAGTGATGATTTGAGAGCAGGCTTAGTGGCTTAGTAATCGAAATAAAAAAGCCCAGCTTGAGATTATCAAGCTGGGCTTTATTGATCTTGTTCTAGAGCTGATTAAGCAGCGGCTGCGAACTGAGCTAGAAACATCTCTTTACGTTCGTTGAAGCGGTTTACTAGGTCGTCGACAGAAGCTTGGTCGTATGGCTTAAGACCACTTGCTACCATGCGTTTCACGCCTTTACCTACCACTTCGCCGTCTTCTCTGAAATCGAAGTTCAGTGTCACGATGCCACGCTTGCCTTCAACATCAAAAGTCGCACCTGAGAATTCAACTTCTGGGTGAGACAGGTCTAGACGAGTAAATTCAACTTCCATGCTCTCGTAAATTACAAGAGGGCGTTGGCAGTTGATCATCATCTGTTGCTCTTCCATAAGAGGAACCATGATGTGTGGGAAGTTCATACCAGAGAACTTAACGTAGTTTGTTACTACGTGTTCGATGAATGCTTGATCGTGGCTCTTTTCACCTTCACAAGACATGTGTAGGTACTCTTTGCCTTTCTCGTCAACCAGTGAGCTTTCTTTCTCACACTTGTTGTCAACGCTTAGCGCAATACCGTTACCCACCATACCTGAAAAATCAAAACGCATTTTTTGGCTGATACCTTCTTTTTGCAGAAGTACTGCAAACAAAAGATCGCCAGGCACGCAGAAGCGTTTGTTGTCTTCATCGTGAATTGGGTTGAAGTCAGCGGCTACTTTTTTAGCAAAGTGGCTAGCCTGTTCACGAGTGAATTGAAATTGATTGTCTTCAGTAGAAAAGTAAGGTGTCAGAAACATAGTATCGCTATTAGTCATCAAATCTGGGGTGGATTATAGCTAACTAACTTCGTTCTAATGGTCTATCCAGTTAACTTTGCTTATATATCAGTCAATTAGATAAATACGTTGGATGGTATGTGACGATTTTAAGGGAGATATGGCCTTTGGCTCAATGCAACAAGGGCTAATTAATAGCCCTTGTTTATATGATACTTTAATTAGTGTCGACTAAAGTATTTTAAGTACTAGAAACTGCACAAAGTACCTTCTGGCATTAAGTGATTATGAACGGATAATTTGAGTAACAGGTTAGCTTGCTCAATATCTGGAGCAAAATATCGGTCTTTGTCGTAGAAACTCACTTTCTCACGTAGAATCTGCTTCGCTTCTTCCACACGAGGAGAAGATAGATTAGGCGCTCGGAAGTCGAGTCCTTGTGCTGCTGCTAAATATTCTACTGCCAATATCCCACGGGTGTTTTCAGCCATGTATCTAAGCCTACGCGCGGCAAAGGTGGCCATTGATACGTGGTCTTCTTGGTTGGCAGAAGTAGGTAGGCTGTCTATTGACGCCGGATGAGCCAAGGTTTTGTTCTCACTTGCCAATGCTGCAGAGGTAACCTGAGCAATCATAAAGCCAGAGTTCACGCCGCCGTTATCGACCAAGAAAGGTGGAAGTTTGCTTAGTGCGCTATCAATCAGCAGCGCCATTCTACGTTCTGACAAGCTACCGATTTCAGCTATCGCTAGTGCAAGGTTATCTGCTGCCATTGCGACGGGCTCTGCGTGAAAGTTACCACCTGAAATGATGTCGCCATCGTCAGCGAAAACTAGCGGGTTGTCGGATACGGCATTCGCTTCAATCGTTAGGGTTTCTGCTGAATTACGAATCTGCTGTAAACAAGCACCCATCACTTGAGGTTGGCAACGCAGTGAGTAAGGATCTTGAACCTTTTCACAGCAAGTGTGTGATTCGCCAATTTCACTCTTTTGATCAAGCATATGGCGGTAAGCAAGTGCTGCATCCATTTGGCCACGATGACCACGAACGCGGTGTATACGAGGGTCAAACGGACGACGACTACCCAGCGCTGCCTCGACCGACATCGCACCACACACGGTTGCAGACGCGAATAAGTCTTCTGCTGCAAACAAACCTTCTAATGCAAATGCAGTTGATGCCTGAGTGCCGTTTAACAGCGCCAGACCTTCTTTAGGTGCGAGCGTGATAGGTTCCAAGCCTGCGATCTGCATTGCTTCTAAGCCCGTGATGATTTTGCCGTTGTGGCGTGCTTGGCCTTCACCTAGAAGTACCGTACTCATGTGGGCGAGGGGAGCGAGGTCTCCAGAAGCGCCCACTGATCCTTTTTGTGGTACACACGGGTAAACTTGTGCGTTCACTAGATCGATAAGAGCATTGATGACCTTGAGTCGGATACCCGAGTAACCACGAGACAAGCTGTTAATCTTAAGTACCATCATCAAACGCACAGTCTCATCAGACATGAATTTACCAATGCCCGCCGCGTGAGAAAGCACGATACTTTTCTGTAGTACTTCTAAATCTTCTGGGGCGATTTTGGTATTCGCTAATAAGCCAAACCCCGTATTGATGCCATACACAGTGCGATCTTCAGCAATCACTTGCTCGACAACGTGCATGCTCGCTTCAATATCAGGAATCGCTGCAGAGTCAAGTGATAAGTTTACAGGGCTACGGCTAATCTTACGCAGTTCAGGTAGGCCAAGAAGTCCTGGTTTAAGTAATAAATTCAACATGTTTTCTCCAGACATTAAAGGCGACGAAGTTCTTCGTTTAGCATAGGCAAATCAAGCTTCTGTTCTTTAGCACACTGCTTGGCAATATCGTAACCCGCATCAGCATGACGCATAACGCCTGTTGCTGGGTCGTTGTGAAGTACACGAGCAATACGCTGTGATGCATCTTCACTGCCGTCACAACAAATCACCATTCCTGAGTGTTGCGAGAAGCCCATACCAACGCCACCACCATGGTGCAGAGAAACCCATGTCGCGCCGCCTGCAGTATTTAGCAGAGCGTTCAATAGAGGCCAATCTGATACGGCATCTGACCCGTCCATCATGCCTTCTGTTTCGCGGTTCGGGCTTGCCACTGAACCTGAATCTAGGTGGTCACGACCGATAACAACCGGCGCTTTCAGTTCGCCATTTTTAACCATTTCATTGAATGCTTGGCCTAAACGTTCGCGATCTTTCAAGCCAACCCAACAAATACGAGCCGGTAAGCCTTGGAACTGAATGCGTTCACGCGCCATATCTAGCCAGTTGTGTAGATGCGGGTTATCTGGAATCAGTTCTTTTACTTTTTGATCTGTTTTGTAGATGTCTTCAGGATCGCCAGAAAGGGCAGCCCAACGGAAAGGTCCGACGCCCTCGCAAAATAAAGGTCGTATATAGGCTGGAACGAAGCCTGGAAAATCAAACGCGTTTTCCACACCTTCTTCCAGTGCCATTTGGCGAATGTTGTTGCCGTAATCGACGGTCGCAGCGCCACGGTACTTAAGATCTAGCATAGCTTGTACTTGAATCGCCATTGATTGCTTAGCGGCTTTCACTACTTTCGCTTCATCAACTAAACGTTCTTGTGCTGCTTTTTCCATCGTCCAACCTTGCGGCAAGTAGCCGTTCAGCGGATCGTGGGCAGAGGTTTGGTCCGTCACTACGTCAGGCGTGATATTACGTTCAACTAACTCTGGGAATACGTCTGCTGCGTTACCAAGCAAGCCAACAGAGATTGGCGTGTCTGACTCTTTAATCATTGCCATCGCTTCATCTAAGCTGGTGGCTTTTTTGTCTACATAGCCAGTACGCAAGCGGTAGTCGATTCGTGATTCATCACACTCCACTGCGATCATTGAGAAGCCAGCCATCGTTGCAGCAAGAGGTTGAGCGCCGCCCATGCCACCAAGACCACCCGTTAGAACCCATTTGCCCTTCGCTTCACCTTGGAAGTGCTTCTTGGCAATCGCGACAAAGGTTTCGTAAGTACCTTGAACGATGCCTTGTGAACCAATGTAAATCCAGCTGCCTGCTGTCATTTGGCCGTACATCATCAAGCCTTCTTTATCGAGCTCGTTGAAGTGTTCCCAGTTCGCCCAGTGTGGAACAAGGTTCGAGTTAGCGATCAGTACGCGAGGTGCGTTTTTATGAGTCGGGAACACGCCCACAGGTTTACCTGATTGAACAAGTAAGGTTTGGTCGTCCTCTAAACGCTCCAATACTTCCACAATCTTGTCATAACATTTCCAATCACGCGCAGCGCGACCAATACCGCCATAAACAACCAGTGCATGTGGGTGTTCTGCCACATCAGGGTCTAGGTTGTTCATCAGCATACGCAGTGGTGCTTCTGTTAACCAAGATTTAGCGCGCAAAGTGGTGCCATGAGGTGCGCGAATTTCGCGAGTCGTGTCGAGACGAGGGTCACTGTTGTGGTGTTCCGTCATTTTGGAATTCCTTCTGTTTCACGTTATATCGTTGTAGTTGTAGTTATCGGTATAGCTGGATTAGTCGCTGGCCATTGCACTGGCAATATCCCAACATAAACGAGCCGCTAATCGAGCCGTTTGGCCATCGACGTCGTAGTCTGGGTTGTATTCCGCTATGTCCGCGATAATGAGTTTTTCACTGTGTTGGAAAATCTGTTCTAGAAAAGGAGCAAGCGCTTCATAGCTCACGCCTCTTGCCGCTGGTGCACTTACGCCCGGCGCAGTAGCTGCGGGGAAAACATCGAGATCAATGGTGAGATAGAGATAATCACACTCAACGATGAATTTTTGTAACTTGATCAGTTGAGCGACTTGATTCACTTGGGTCATGTTGCGGTCGTGTTCATACCACACGCCCAGTTGGTCAGCTTTGTTAAACAGCGCTTTGGTATTGCTGGCGGCACTCACACCAAGACAAGCGTAATGAAACGGCCATTGATGTGCGTGGCAGTAATCACTGATCTGGTTAAAAGGCGTGCCGGAGCTCGGTTTAACATCGGTGATGTCGCTTTCAAATTCACGAAGATCAAAGTGAGCATCAAAATTAACGATGCCGATCTTAGGATTGTGTTCTGATTGAATTTTATTTAGGTGCTTAGCGAGACCTTGGAACGTTGCCCAAGCCACCTCGTGACCACCGCCAAGGGTAATCACTTTGTTGGTTGCTAAGGCATTGGCAATCACAGAAGCACACTGTTTTTGGCTGACTTCTAATTGACCATCATTGCACTCGATATCACCAAGATCGGCGATGTGTGCGTCACTGTGCCAAGCCATATTCGCCAACGCTTGGCGTATCAAGTTAGGTGCTTGTTTCGCGCCCACGCGTCCTTTATTTCTTGCAACACCGGCATCGCTGGCAAAGCCTACCAAGGCAACAGCGTTGTCAGTAAGCCCTTCATTTAAAACATTACTTTGTACTTGCGTGGTAATGTGATGAACACGAGTACCGAGCTCGCCATCTTCAAGGTCATTACGCCCCGTCCACACAAAGTTGTGAGTGGTGGATACTGTATTAGTGCAGCTGGATTTAGATTGAGTCATGACAGACCTCGCCATTAACAATGCGCTTATGCAGGTGAGGAACACCAACTTGATAGCTTAAGTCGGCAGGGTGCTCGATATTCCAGATAGCCAAATCAGCAGAGTAACCTACTTCAATTTTGCCTCTGTTTTGCGACTCGCCAATGGCAGCCGCCGCGTTACAAGTTACACCGCGTAGCGCTTCTTCAGGCGTCGTACCAAACAGGGTGCAGCTCATGTTCATCATCAGCGTTAAGTCTGCAAAGGGAGATGTGCCGGGGTTTAGGTCGGTCGCGATCGCCATTGGGATTTTGTGTTCACGAAGTAAAGCAATAGGTGGCTGTTGAGTCTCTTTCAGGAAGTAGAAAGCACCGGGTAGCAAGGTGGCAACTGTGCCTGATTCTGCCAGTGCTTTTACTCCGGTTTCATCAAGGTATTCAACATGGTCAACAGAGAGTGCGCCGTATTTAACTGCAAGCGCGCTGCCACCCATATTCGAAAGTTGTTCAGTGTGGCCTTTAATCCCGAGGCCATGTGCTTTGGCTGCTGCAAATACACGTTCGGTTTGTTCTAGGTTGAAGCCGATAGATTCGCAAAACACGTCAACTGCATCGGCGAGCCCTTGCTCTGCAGCTTTAGGAATGATCTCTTGGCAAACCAGATCGATATAGCTGTCCGGTTGCTCTTTGTATTCGGGTGGCACAGCATGCGCTGCAAGGAGAGTAGTGGTGATCTTAATTCGGCGATGATTCTCTAAAGCTTTGGCTGCGCGTAACATTTTGAGTTCATCATCAAGTGTTAAACCATAGCCAGATTTTACTTCGATGCTGGTTACGCCACTTCTTAGTAGGCCATCAAGTCTCGGTAATGCCATTTCAACCAGCTCAGACTCTTGCGCTGCGCGTGTTGCAGTGACTGTCGCTAGAATGCCGCCGCCTTGCTTGGCGATGTCGGTGTAAGACACACCATTCAAACGCTGCTCAAATTCATTGGCACGATTACCCGCAAATACGAGGTGAGTGTGGCAATCAATTAATCCGGGTGTCACTAGCTTGTTCTTGCAGTCATAGGTGACGTAATCCAAAGAACCATCAACACGTACTTGTTCTAACTCAGAAGCAAGTGCGCCTTGGTTTGAACAAGAGATGGACACGATTTTACCGCTTTCGATAACTATATCTTGAGGGGAAGAGGGCTGATAACCGTCGACTCCCGAGCTCATGGAGACCACTCGTGCATTTTTGAGGATCAAATTCATAATCACCTAGATCTTTGCTAAACATTAAATGTATATACAAATAAATAGGCTAAACGCTGACCCGAATCAAGTCGATGTTGCAAAAATGTGATCGGCGATCAGGATGATGTTCTTTAATTTAGAAGTATCTTGGAGCTTAATTTGTACTTAGAACCAGGATGGTAGAGCAATGCAAAGCTGATGAGGCGCTCTTTACTCCATGTTCTTCTATTCAAAAGTAGGCAAGGTTCTGATTCAGATAGCTTTAGTGACGTTCTGATTTGAGAGTCAGGAATAATGGCTTCAACCGTGTGCTCGATTGCACTCAACGGGCAGCTTTTTGAAAGGTATTCATTGGGTGTAGAGGTTGAAAAGTCTTGCTCTAGGTATTTTGGTGCGGCTTGCGAGTTCACCCAGCGCGCTTCCAATTGAATCGGTGTGTTGTCAGCAAAGTGGATGATTTCACTATAGAATACTTCGGCATTGATCATCACACCTAACCGTGTCGCGGTGCTTTCATCTGCCTTGATGCTCTTGTGCTTGATAACCTGGCTAGCATACGTTTGACCTCGGTCTTTGATCTCTTGTGCGATGTTGTTGATATCAAGCAGCGGAGATTGCGCTTTTTCGTCTGGTTCACAAACAAAAGTACCTAGCCTTGGCTTCCTGATGAGTTTGCCTTCAGACACAAGATCTCGAATGGCTTTATTGACCGTCATTCGACTCACATTGAACTGCTCTGTGAGTTCGAGTTCTGTGGTTATCTGGTAACCCACTGGCCAGTGACCACTGTTGATATTATCGTCTATGAACTGTTTTATCTGAAGGTAGAGCGGCGCTTTCGACATAATGAAACCTTATTTGACTATACAAATAGAGTAACGGAATTTTTCACGATTTCAACATTTCCTCGGGCAATGTGACCTTATTCAACATAGATGGGGCAAATTGCTTGATTCTGTGAGGCAAGTGTCGCAAATTGTCACGTAATAACTATTCGTAAATCAGATGATTAGAAAGGGAAATAATATGTTTAAGAAATTAAAGGCCTCGTTGGGCATCGGTGCAGCAAAGGTTGATACTGTCTTAGATAATATTGAAGTTTTCCAAGGTGGAGAGTTGTCTGGCAATGTTCACATTGTTGGTGGCGACGTTGAGCAACAAATCGACTTGATTAACTTGGTTCTCAACACAGAAGTAAAAGTAGAAACGGAAGACAGTACCAGCTACGAAACCTTTTCACTGGGTCGTATTCAAGCGGTAGAGCCTTTCGTTATCCAACCGGGCGAAACCAAACTGGTTCCATTCCGACTTAAGTTAAATGATGAAACGCCAGTCACCGCGTTGAACGCACAAATGAACCAATGCCATGTGTGGGT
Organism: Vibrio sp. 10N.261.51.F11; assembly: GCF_041471665.1. Classification (NCBI taxonomy): domain Bacteria; kingdom Pseudomonadati; phylum Pseudomonadota; class Gammaproteobacteria; order Vibrionales; family Vibrionaceae; genus Vibrio; species Vibrio sp. 10N.261.51.F11. The sequence continues at coordinate 27,393 of NZ_JBFROW010000082.1, forward strand.
TGAAACCAACCTAGATATAGGCTTCGCGATTGACCCTAAAGACCGTGACTTTATCTCCGTACACCCACTGCCAACAGTTGCTAAAATCATCCAAGGCGTGGAAGCATCCGGTATGGCAATGGTGAAAGCTGACGTAGAGAAGGGCTTCTTAAAAGGCAACAACTTTGCTTCTCGTTCGGGTTGTTACCAAGAGATTGAATTTCGCAGCGGCGGTTTCATGAATAATAAAGAGATCGAGCTGTCATTCATCGTTGAAGGCTCAATGGTTCACTGCCTAGCAGAAATCGATCGCTCAATGAGCTTCCGTGGCGATCAATACATCTCATTCAGCTTGCCTGCGAACGCTGCCGATTCAGACATTCGTAACGCAGTCTCAAGAATCATGAATGCGTAGTTGCTCTCTCTGTTAGTCGTTACTCTTTCTATTAATAGAGACAAGACAGTACGATTTCTAAAGCCGAACTTATCCGTTCGGCTTTTTTAATTCTACTATCTCGACCATAAATGGACTTACCACTGATGACGATAGGCCAGCTGGAAGGCAACATCGGTGGAGTTGTCCATGTTGAAGATGTTTTCGATAATGGATATCTCGACTGCTGAGCGTTGCATTAGATACCTATATCCAAACATCATTTCATTCGCGGCCTCTGAAAACTCAGTTTCACCGTCTTCTGCGCCTTCATACCATCTATATTCAAGGTGTAACTCATGATTTTCAAATAGTGTGAGTTGATAGCCGCCCATCCATGACCATGTTGTTTTCTTATGTGCAAAGCCATTCTCTACATCTCGATTTGACTGATTGGCGAGCCCTAAGCTTGTGTAAAAGGTATTGATATCGAGTTGGTAGGCATAGTTGAATTGAGCGCTTTGCTCGGAGCTACTTCCTTCAAAGGCACCGTGGCTGACATTGTTGTGATAAAGGGATACACCAAAGGATAAACCGTGGTTTTCAAGGTCTATGATTTGGTATTGAGTGTAGAGGGTGAAAGCACTAGTCAGCGTATCGCCGGAGAAGTCTCTAATATTGATATCGTGGTCTGGTGCGTGAATATCAAATTGATGCCGTTCTTTACGATCGCGTCCTGCTTGGTCGATGTCGAATAGGTCATGAAAGTTGATGGTGATTTTGTCTAGGTTATTGTTGGCGGCGTAAAGGTAGCGGTAATTGAATTCTACTTGCCACGTTTTAGTTAATTGCCATCGCAAACCAGTGTGAAGCTGATTCTGATAATAGTCTAAGTGGTAGTCGTGGGAATTGGCCCAGATACTCGCGGCAGTTAAGGCGGTAAATATTTCAACTTTATTCTCTTTGAGGGGGAAGCCAGAGCGAAGTGCCGGAGTGAGACGAACAGACTGCAATGGTGCTTGAGTATAACTGATTAAGGGGCCGTAATCTTTATTGGCCCAAGCCGCTGGAGTGTAAATAGCAGCAGTTATGATTAACGGCAAAGAGGGTATTAACGATATAAAAGTAGCCTGTCTCTCCATATGCACCTCATCCGTATTCCGTCACTTATCTATAGCTTAGTTCGAAAGGTGAGTTTTAAAAGTAGAGAGATGAAGACCACGGTGCTCAAAGGCACTGTAGATTAATGAAGAGTCATTGAAGTAATACTACCTGTTACTTTGTTATTTTAACTTGTGCTCGTTTGTGAACTCGGTATTTAGGCCTATTGGGATACATCTATTCGTGTCACGTTACTCTACCGCCTCATCGGTAATCTGGGATTGAAATGTCATTAGGCTTTCTAGTTTTTTTGCTGCAAGCTTCAACCTACCGGCTTTAGTGAGTAAGTCACTAACACTCAACCTCAATGTAGGTGCGTGTATTGCCATGCCTGCAATCATATTTCCGTCTTGATCACAAACTGGGACTGCAATGGCAACCATACCTTCAATGAGCTCTTCATTGTCGATGCTAATACCACGAATCCCAATCTCGTCGAGCTCTCTGTTTAGGTCGTCGACGTTGGTAATCGAATGTTTTGTTTGTGGTTCTAGTGTTAGGGTCGAAAGTATCTGCTTTCGTTTATTTCTTGGCATTAAGGCCAAAAATAGCTTGCCACTAGCAGTACAGTGCAGAGGTAACCTCGAGCCTAATTTTAAGTTGACCATCATAGGCCAATTAGCCTCAACACGCTCAAAATACAACAATTCATATCCATCTAATACGGATAAGTTACAGGTTTCCTGTATTTCGTCTGTTAATTCTTTTAAAACCATCTGGCGAGGTGCGCGCCCATCAAAATGTGACAGGACGTCTAGAGACATTTTTTTAAATCGAGAACCGATAGACAAGAAGCGACCTTGGAGATCTCTCGCAATAATATCCTCCTCTTCAAGTTGACTGAGTATCCGGTGTACGCTGGCCTTAGGAAGGTTTAGGAACAAAGCAATATCAACCGCTGTAACGGGGCGTGTCTCACTAGCGATGAACTCAGTAATCTTAAATGCACGTGACAGTGCTGAATTACTTGACGATTCGTTATTGCTCATGCTGCTTCTCCTTTGTTTTTTCTGATAAATTTGCAAGCAATGGGTCATTGCTTGCAAATTCGGTTAATCTACTTTAGCCGCCAAATTGAACCAAGAATAATGAAATGCTCGGTAATAAAGCAATCAAAACCCACGAGATAAATAGCGCTGTGAAGTAAGGAATGACAAACCGAACTAACTTACCATAAGGGATCCCGGTTACGCTACTTGCGACATATAAATTTAAGCCGAACGGTGGTGTGACAAAACCAATTGCAGCTCCGACTAAGAAGATAACTGAAAAATGAATCGGATCGACGCCAATGCCTGTGGCAATAGGTGCGAGAATTGGAGCTAAAATAATGGTAACCGGTAAGCTTTCTAAGAGCATCCCGGCTAAAAGTATAATCCCCATACACATAAATAAGACTGCGTAATAGCTTCCGAATCCATTAAGTGCGTTACCAATTATTTCACCGACTCCCATCATGGAAAGTAATTGTTGCATGACGACAGAAATCGCGATTAATGGTGCTAGCATCCCTGTAATCTGCCCTGATTTGAGCATCACAGAAGGAATGTTTTTGAAATGTAAGTCTTTGGTCAGAATACAGCCTGCGATAATTGTGAACCCAACGGTGAATGCAGCGGCCTCTGTTGGTGAGAATGCTCCAGAGTAAATGCCGTAGACGACTACACCAATAGTAATGAAGCCGAGGTAAGCGCGTCTTGCATATTTGAAACTGGTCTTTGCGACAAAAGGAATAACTGTTCCCCATCCTTGTTTTCGAGCAACTAGATGGCATGCGAACATCATCGCTAATACCATGAGGCTACCTGGCAGCATTCCTGCAATAAACAGATCCGTTATGGAAAGGTTCATCATGAAGCCATACACAATGAATATCACGCTCGGCGGAATAATAATTCCAACAGTTCCTCCTGATGCTGCTGTGGCTGCAGAAAATCTTTCGTCGTAACCATTCTTTTTCATTTCTGGAGCCATTATTGAGCCAATTGTGGCTGTTGTCCCAGCATTAGACCCGGAAATGGCTGCGAACATCCCACAAGCTCCAATCGCAGCCATACCCATACCACCACGAATGGAACCCAAAATAGAGTACGCAAAATCAGAGAGTCGTTTTGCAATGCCTGCAGCATTAATTAGATCGCCGGTTAGAATGAAAAGAGGTAATGCTAGTAAGCCGAAAAAGTTTAACCCCTCAAATAGCGTTACACCGATGTTAGCGAGGGTAAAGTCAATGACGATACTAACCCCAACAACCCATAGCCCAATGATTAAAAATATAGGGATGCCTGCTAGAAATAGAACCAAAACGATGACACTAATAATGCTAATCAAATCACCTTCACTCATGCTTCTTTCTCCGCTAATGATGTCTGGATTATCAATGGCTCATTATTTATGTACCGTTTACAATCTTGGAAGAAGTTCTGTATCACTCGATAGATTATTAATGTCCAGCCTACTGGTGTTGCCATATAAAACCACCACTGCATGACATCGTCAGTTCCTTGAACAATTGCAAAATTGTCGTAAGCGATCCTTACCTGATCCGTTGCAAAATAAAGAACGACGCCCGCAAAAACTAGCCAGAGAACGGCATCTAATATGAGGCATACAAATTGCGCTTGATAAGGGAGGCGTAATCTAATTTCGGTGAGCGATAAGTGAGTACGGTTTTTGACATTGACAGCTGCGCCGACCCAGGTAAGCCATAAAAATAGTAGTACAGGGATACTAGTGCTCCACGGAGCCTGAATACTAAAGAAAAAACGTCTGATTATTTCAACGAAGATAATGACAGTCATTATAGAGTAGCTGCTCACAATGAGATATTTTTCTATGTTGTTATCTAGCCAATACAAACACTTTTTGACTGAGGTTGCCGGGTGGACGGCAGTGCTGATGATTTCATTCATGATGTCATGCCTTAGTTTTATTTAATGGGTTGTCAGAGTATTAACCTAACCACCAACGTTGTGGTTTGACGTTGACTACCGCTGCGTCTTTAGGGAGTTCTCTAGCAATCCCGTGAATTTCTTTATAGATATCAATATCGCCTGCCCAAGCATTTAAACGATTACGCCATTTTTGCCATGGTTCTGGGTTATATTCCGGTGAGCATATTTGTTCAGCCTTAAATCTCTCTTCATCTGAAAGTGCAGCAAAGCGGATATTATTCTGTCGGAATTGCGTATTCTCGTTAGGGTGAGTTTGTGCACCAATAATTTCGTACAACCCACCTTCATTCATTCCGTGAGTAAAAATTTGTGCACAATATGCAGATTCCATGACCGCTTCTTTATGTTTATCGCTTAACTTTTCAAAAACGTCGTAATTCATAGCTGTACTCTCGTTGCCAGAGAACATGCGTAAATCGATCGCTTGAGATATTACTGATGTCATTCCTGAATATGCCGCTGCGCTCATCCAAGTTTCCGCACCATCAAGTAGTCCTTGTCGGAGCCCATCAATTGTTTCAGCCCAGGCAACTGGTACAGGGTTGAGATTGAGTTGCTCCATGGCGATACGCCCTAACTGGGTTCCTGTTACTCGGTTTTTGGTGCCTTGAATATCGGCTAGCGACGTAACCAAGGGTTTGTCTTTCCATTTGTTGCCTAACATGAGTCCACGTAAGTCACAGTGCGTGAATAGGAATTGAATGTTGTGGCGTTTACGTAATGGTTCACGAAACAATGATTCGCTTCGTTTGTCATAAAAAAAATGAAATTGCGAAGCTCGCGTAGGGAACATGTATGCAAAATCAAGAACATTCATGTATGGCGCACCAGCAGCGGAGTTTTGTGTAGATGCGGAATATATGTCAACGATTCCTTGCTGAGTTTTTCTTATACAATCCAATTGCCCACATAGTTGATTGGAGCCAAAGAATTCAACTTGTATTTCACCATTTGTTCTTTCTTCAAGATCTCTAGCGAAAAATAATTGTCCCGACTTTTGGATATCTAAGTTTTGTTCATTAAAGCCAGAGGCTCCAAACTTTAAGACTACGATTGGTTTTTTCTTTTCTCGAGTTCGAGATACGCTTTCCGACGCATTTGCCAGGCTACTTAAGGTAGCCCCTGTCCCTAATGTCCCTGCAGCGAATAAAGCTGATGTAAGCCCGGCACGCTTTGCAACATTAAAAAAGTCGCGTCGGCTATATGGTTTGTCTTTTGAAGTTCTCATGTACCCATCCTGATTCATGTAAATAGCCCAATTACACTTGTTTAAAAAATGTTAAATGTCCAAGTTGGATTGTTATTAGTGTGCGATAAGTCAACAAAAAACAATTCATATTCTCTCGATATTTACTAATTATTGTTATTGTTTTATGTTTTTTGGGACGCTGTGTCTCGATTTATGAAAATACAAAGGAGATTTTGTTATGGGAAGGTTACATAAGGATGTGGGTGTCTTTGATTATGTTGTTGTAGGGGCGGGGTCGGCTGGGTGCGCAATTGCTAGTCGTTTAAGTGAGGATCCAGATGTTTCAGTGTTATTACTTGAGGCTGGTGGTCGAGATTGGAATCCTTGGATTCATATCCCGGTTGGTTATTTTAAAACCATGCACAACCCGTCAACTGATTGGTGTTATCTAACCGATCGTGATGAAGGTATTGATAATCGACAATTACAATGGCCTAGAGGCAAAGTACTTGGTGGGAGCAGCTCCTTGAACGGGTTGCTATATATACGTGGGCAAAAAGAAGATTATAACGACTGGGCGTCACTTGGTAATGAGGGGTGGAGTTATGACGACGTGCTTCCCTATTTTAAAATGTCTGAATGTCAAAGCCGAGGAAAAGATAAGTACCATGGCGTGGATGGGCCGTTGAAAGTGTCAGATCTTAGACTGAAACGGGATATTGCCGAACGATTTGTGGAGGCAGCTCAAGAGGTAGGTATTCCTTGGAATGATGATTTTAATGGTGAGAACCAAGAAGGAGTAGGCTATTTTCAGCAGACAGCATTTAATGGGTTGAGGTGCAGCAGTGCAAAAGCTTTTTTAACGTCGGCTCGAAAGCGCCATAATTTAACAATATTGACTCATGCACATACCTCCAAGCTTGATATTGTCGATAAGACAGCAAAAGGTGTTGAATTTTTTTGCAATGGAAAAGCAATGTATGTTTCGGCAGCTAAAGAGATTATTGTCAGTGCTGGTGCAATTGGCTCACCGCAAATATTACAGTTGTCTGGAGTTGGCAACAGAGCGGAGTTAGAAGCAGTAGGTGTTGATTGCGTTCATCATTTACCTGGAGTTGGAGAAAACCTTCAAGACCATTTACAAATTCGTCTGGTCTACAAAACTAGTTGTACAACACTGAACGATGAGTTGAGAACACCTTTGCATAAACTGACAGTGGGAGTTAAATATGCTCTGTTTCGCAAAGGTCCTTTAACGTTGGCTGCTAGTCAGGTATGTATTTTCACTCAGTCTTCCTCTGACTTAACAAGGCCTGACATACAGTTTCATATGCAGCCACTCAGTGCGGACAAACCTGGAGAAGGAGTGCACCCATTTTCGGCCTTTACTACTTCGGTTTGTCAATTGCGTCCTGAAAGTCGAGGTCGTGTGAAGATCACCAGCAAAGACTACTCCGTGCACCCTAGTATCCAACCTAACTATCTCTCGCACCCTAAAGATAAAGCTGTTGCAATAAACGCGATAAAGGTAGCGAGAGAAATCACCGATGCGAGTCCTTTATCTTCGGTTATTTCTGAAGAGTTTGTACCAGGTTCAAAGTATCAAACGGATGAACAATTGTTGGAAGCTGCGACAAAATACAGTCAATCCATCTATCACCCCGTTGGTACTTGTAAGATGGGCAATGATGCAATGGCAGTCGTTGATAATGAGCTAAAAGTTCATGGGCTAAAAAGCTTAAGAGTAGCGGATGCATCTATCATGCCTATTATTGTGTCGGGAAATACTAATGCACCGTCTATTATGATCGGTGAAAAATGTGCAGCTATGATAAAAAAAGAAACTAGTCTGTCTAAATCAAAGTCAGCAAAATTGTGCGAAGAAGCGATTTAATGCATCGGGGCTAAATTTAATCTCTAGGTTAGATGTATTACAGCCCCAAATAGTGTTCCCTGCCAATAAGTCATTTGCCAAACCACTGACGAAAATACTCCCAAAAATTACTCTTATGAGTCTATATTTTTGTTCAGAGTAAAAAGAATGGTTGAGGCTCAGAATATCAATACCCTACATTTACCTCTTTTGTTTCGCTTCATCAATCCTATGCAAGAAGACTTATTGCGTCTATAACACGATAGGCGTGCGAATTGCCTGAATTTGACTGCAGGGGAGAGGGGCGGCTTCGGCGCCATACCCACAGCGCATCATTGTCATTTTATATTATTTCGTTACAATGCTCGGATACCTACAAATAGGGCATCTGTATTTGCTTCTATGTGGGTATATTTATTATGCATATATCCCCAATCAGCGTACTCGTTGATTGAAAGACATATATTAAACATTTTCATGTGTTGCTTGGTGTGCAACACCACTGTAAAGGACAAATAATGCCAATTATTACTCTTCCTGACGGTAGTCAGCGTCAATTTGACAACCCTGTATCAACTCTAGATGTTGCCCTATCAATCGGTCCTGGTCTTGCGAAAGCTACCATTGCTGGTCGTGTAGACGGCGAGCGTGTTGATGCTTGTGATCTTATCGAAAACGATGCAAGCCTAGAAATCATCACAGCTAAAGATGAAGTTGATGGCCTTGAGATCGTTCGTCACTCTTGTGCTCACCTTTTAGGTCACGCGATTAAGCAGCTTTTTCCAGAAGCGAAAATGGCGATCGGTCCTACCATCGATAACGGTTTCTACTACGATATCGACCTTGAGCACTCTCTAACGCAAGACGATCTAGAAAAGATTGAAAAGCGTATGAAAGAGCTAGCGAAGACCAAATACCAGGTTGTTAAGAAGAAAGTTAGCTGGCAGGAAGCGCGCGACGCATTCGAAGCTCGCGGCGAGACTTACAAGATTGAAATCTTGGACGAGAACGTTTCTAAAGACGATCGTCCAGGCCTGTACCATCACGAAGAATACATCGATATGTGTCGTGGTCCACACGTGCCTAACATGAGCTTCTGCCAGCACTTCACTCTACTTAACGTAGCGGGTGCATACTGGCGTGGTAACAGTGACAACAAGATGCTTCAACGTATCTACGGCACTGCATTCCACGACAAGAAGGCACTTAAAGCTCACCTTGTGCGCCTAGAAGAAGCGGCTAAACGTGACCACCGTAAAATCGGTAAAGCGCTTGACCTATTCCACATGCAGCAAGAAGCACCAGGCATGGTGTTCTGGCACCACAACGGTTGGACTATCTTCCGTGAGCTAGAAGTATTTATTCGTCAAAAACTGACTGAGTACGATTACCAAGAAGTTAAAGGCCCATTAATGATGGACCGTGTTCTTTGGGAACGCTCTGGTCACTGGGATAAGTACGCTGAAGCGATGTTCACTACTTCTTCAGAGAACCGTGAATACGCTATCAAGCCAATGAACTGTCCTGGTCACGTTCAAATCTTCAACCAAGGTTTGAAATCTTACCGTGATCTACCGCTACGTATGGCTGAGTTCGGCTCATGTCACCGTAACGAGCCGTCTGGCGCACTTCACGGCATTATGCGTGTTCGTGGCTTCACTCAAGATGATGCTCACGTATTCTGTACTGAAGACCAAGTTCAACAAGAAGTTAAAGCTTGTATTGAAATGGTTTACGATACTTACACAACTTTCGGCTTCGAAAGCATCGTTGTTAAGCTATCTACTCGTCCAGAACAGCGTGTAGGTTCAGACGAAATGTGGAACCGTGCAGAGGCTGACCTTAAGCAAGCGCTAGAGGCAATGGACATTGCATACGAGATTCAAGAAGGCGAGGGTGCGTTCTACGGACCTAAGATTGAATTTACTTTGCATGATTGTTTGGACCGCGCTTGGCAATGTGGTACAGTGCAGCTCGATTTTGCATTACCAGAACGTTTAGGTGCTACTTACGTAGGTGAAGATAACGAGCGTCACACGCCAGTTATGATCCACCGCGCGATTTTAGGTTCACTAGAACGCTTCATTGGTATTCTTATTGAAGAATACGCTGGCTTCTTCCCAACGTGGTTGGCGCCAGAACAAGCAGTTGTAATGGGTATTACAGACAAACAGTCTGAATATGTACAAGAAATTACGAAAAAACTGCAAAAAAGTGGATTTAGAGTCAAAGCAGACTTGAGAAATGAGAAGATTGGCTTTAAAATCCGCGAACATACTTTGAAACGTGTACCGTTCATGCTTGTGTGTGGTGACCAAGAAATGGAAGCCGGCGAAATTGCAGTACGTACACGTAAAGGTAAGGACCTTGGCAAATTTAAAGTGGATGACTTTATTTCATACATCCAAGCCGAGGTTTCAAGCCGTAAGCTCAATCTGGAGGAATAGCTATTAAAGGCGGAAGACGTGGCCAACAACCGGCCAAACAAAACCAGCACCGTTTAAACGGTGACATTCGTGGCGTTCGTGAAGTGCGTCTAACTGGCGCAGACGGCGAAGCTGTTGGTGTAGTATCAATCGCTGAAGCGATGGAAGCTGCAAATGAAGCTGGTATGGATCTTGTAGAGATCAGCCCTAACGCCGAGCCGCCAGTTTGTCGTGTGATGGACTACGGTAAGTTCCTCTTCGAGAAGAGCAAAGCTGCGAAAGAGCAGAAGAAGAAGCAAAAGCAGGTTCAGATCAAGGAAATTAAATTCCGACCTGGAACTGATATTGGAGACTATCAGGTAAAACTACGCAACCTGACTGGTTTCCTAGAAGACGGCAACAAAGTGAAGGTAACAATTCGCTTCCGTGGCCGCGAAATGGCTCACCAAGAAATCGGTGTTGACGTTCTTAATCGTTTGAAAGCGGATACTGAAGAATTTGCAGTAGTCGAATCTTTCCCAACGAGAATTGAAGGTCGCCAGATGATCATGGTGTTGGCCCCTAAAAAGAAGTAATTAACGGCTTTGCAAGTAATTGAACCCTGCAGCCTCAGGTTGCGGGGTTTTATTCGCCCTAATTACTATGTTATTAACAACTCAACAATGCGGAGTTATTCATCATGCCTAAGATGAAAACCAACAAAGGTGCTGCTAAGCGTTTCCAGAAAACTGCTGGTGGTATTAAGTTTAAGCACGCTGGTAAACGTCACATCCTGACTAAGCGTACTACTAAGAACAAGCGTCAGCTACGTCCGAACTCGATCCTTCCTAAATGTGAAGTTGCTCAAGTTCTACGTATGATGCCATACGCTTAATTCTTTTTAGTTTATAAATTCGTTTAGTTTAGGAGAAGCATAATGCCTCGCGTAAAACGTGGTGTACAAGCTCGTGCACGTCATAAGAAAGTTCTAAAACAAGCTAAAGGTTACTACGGAGCACGTTCACGTGTTTACCGCGTAGCTTTCCAAGCAGTTACCAAAGCTGGTCAATACGCTTACCGTGACCGTCGCAACAAGAAACGTCAATTCCGTCAACTTTGGATTGCACGTATCAACGCGGCATCTCGTCAAAATGGTCTATCTTACAGCCGTTTCATCAATGGCCTAAAGAAAGCATCTATCGAGATCGACCGTAAGATTCTTGCTGACATCGCAGTATTCGACAAAGCAGCATTTGCTGTTCTAGTTGAAAAAGCGAAAGCATCTCTATAATTTAGAGTTAGCTTAAAGGTTTAAGAAAAGGAGAACTTCGGTTCTCCTTTTTTATTGCCTGTAATTTGGCTTTGCCATACTCTCTCGCATCTCGCATCTCGC